>CBDTVF010000492.1:0-2344 GCA_965363775.1 uncultured Gammaproteobacteria bacterium | reverse complement strand
CTCTGAGACCCGTTGTCCAGCCGGGCAACTATGCTGACTCGAACCGATCGATCAGCCCATGCATCCGCCGGCACGGTGATCTCGACGGGTAGCGTTATTTCCTCACCTGGCTCGACCTTCAAATCGGCCTGAGATAATCGAGCCTGCCAACGGTGATCACTAACATCACTGGCCAGGCTGATCTGCATGGTATCAGCAGAGCTGTTGCGCAACTGCAACTCGCCCTGTACCCGCTGACCGCTTTCGAGATAGGCAGCTACTACCATCGTCTCCAGGTTTAGTGATAAATCCACACTGGCCTCTGCCACAGGCAGGAGCGGTGTTGTTGCTTGTGGCTCATCGTCAAACTGGACAGACATTTGGTATGGCGGCTCGCCCCATGCTGCTATGACAATATACGTCTGGATACCGGCAGGCAGAATGCCATGATAAGCACCGAGTTCACGATCCCATTTGACATAGGATGTCCCGCCATATTCTTCGACTACGTCCAATCCACGCTGTGGCTTCACATGAATCGTAACAGGGCGTTCTGTCTGCTGTGCAGGCAGGATAAACCAGTCCGTATCCCGCCACTCATTTACGTTGCCATCAACCGACATGCTGACCGGTAAAGGGTTTGCAAACGCGCGTGTGTCATTGGGCTCGCAATCGGCTGCACAGGCATATCGTGGCAAACGCTTTAAGCTGAGGTGATATTCGGCTTCACTAGGTTGCCTGGCACGTAAGGAAAGCTGGTAGTCACCCGGCGGTAACAGACCTTTAATTACGGCTGGCTGACCCGGTTTATCCTGATGGTTTTCCTTGAATCCTGCACCGTCCCATCTCAGTTTTGCTGTGAATGAACCATCAACCGGCGGTGCTATCTTTAGCTCGACATGCTCATAGTTGGTAAGATGAAAGCGGTAATAATCGGTATCCGCCTTGTCCTGCAGTAAACCTGTGCGGGTTTGCCCCATCGCCAGTGGCGACATGCGGGTCGCACTGTCATTGGGCTCCATTTCTGCATCAGGGTTGGGTTGCCCGATGGGTTTCGTCATCAGCGTATAGCTTCCTTCAGCTTTACCACTGACCCGGATGTGATGTACTCCGGGCAACAGGTAGAGGTTATCCAAGCGCACACGCCGCTGCCCGGATGTGGTGCGGAATACCTGGGCTTTGCCACCGGAAGCATCGTGATAGGCCAATTCATGAATACCATCACCCATGACCTGAAAACGCCACAATTGAGGCGAGCCTGTTATGACCAGGCGGTAGAAGTCATCCTCTTTCGCACTGAAGCGCCCCTTGATACGAAGTTTTTCCGGGATGGTACTGGCGTATTCCACGCTGTCATTGGGTTCTATTTCGAAGCCGGCTTGAACCACTCCCTGTTCCACCAAATCGACCGTGTATTCAACAGCCTCAGCACCTCTCTTCACCACAAAACCCCATTGGCCGGCAGGTAATACCAGGTCAGGAAGGCTGCTACTTCCTTTTGATTTACGGCACTGGATATCTTTTCCATCGCTATTGGTCAGGCACAGGGTGAGATTGCTGGTAGATGTGGTTTCCAGTTGCAGTGTAAAAAGCTTTTGGTTGTTTGCCTCAGAGGTCTCAAAACGAAAAAAATCAGCCTCTCCTGCTGTGCCCATTCGACCACTAACCGCCACCAGAGGGTCTACGTGATTGGCCAGCAACCAGCTATCATTGGGCTCCGCTTCACTGCCACTAACCCGTTCACCCGTAGGTCGCAGAATCACCGAGCGAACATTGTTTTCAGCATCGGCCTTCAGATCGAGGTAATAGATACCGGCGTCCAGACCAAGGTCAGGAAAAACATATCGACCAAAACCATCGGTAACGGTTTTTGCCAATTCCCCACCGTCCGAGTCCCGTAGTACAACTTGAGCCTCGCGCCCGACAGGAACTGCGCCCCGTATTTCCCACCGATTTTGTGTGTGCTTCTCCTGAAATTTGAAACGGTACCAGGAGGATTTCGAAACATGAAAGGCCGAGTAATAGGAGTTTAGACGCAGGCTCAGGGCTGTCTCCTTGGCGTCCGGATTCTTGCCCGGGTTTCTGACCGTTAGCTTGCGGCCTTCACCCAGCGAGAGACGATAACCACGCGGCTCTTCCTCCACAGCATCCAATGATTCGGACTCAGTTTCCCCAAGGTCCAACTTTCCTGTGGGGGGGCTGTAAAGCCCTCCGGAACTACCGCCCTGGGCCAGGCCAAGAATATATTGCCCGGGCTCAAAAATCAGGTCGCGGACTCCGACTGGTTTGGAGCCATCACGACTGCTCAAGGTCACCAGTTTGTCCTGCGAGATAACGTCAACACCATTTTCAGCATATGTCAGCC
>CBDTVF010000491.1:0-2350 GCA_965363775.1 uncultured Gammaproteobacteria bacterium | reverse complement strand
TACATACCGCCCTGGACAATACCGAACAATGCCGAACTGCTTTCCCCATGCGCCTGGCGGCAACGCGCGGCCCAACGCATGGACATCTGCATGGACTCAGAAGCCTGCATCTGCGTCGCCGGATAAGGTGTGCACTCATCGAAACACATAACAATATCTGATCCGAGGTCTGCCTGGACGGCCATGGATTCCTCGGGCCCGAGAAACACCCGCGAACCATCGACCGGTGAAGCAAAGGTCACGCCCTTCTCGGTTATCTTTCGCCGCTCGGATAAACTCCAGACCTGAAAGCCACCGGAATCGGTCAATATCGGTCGTTTCCAGTGCATGAACTCATGCAAACTGCCATGCCCCTTGATGACCTCTGTACCCGGACGCAACATCAGGTGGAAGGTATTACCCAGCAGGATTTCTGCACCGGTATCACGCACCGCCTCCGGCGTCATGGCCTTGACAGTGCCATAGGTGCCGACCGGCATAAATGCGGGTGTCTGAACCGTGCCCCGGTCAAAGGACAGGCTGCCACGACGGGCTTTTCCATCCGTTTTCAGTAATTCAAATTGCATTCGTTTTGAAGCCCAATATTAACTGGTTAAGCGTATATTCTGACACCCAGACCCGTATATTGCACCCGTATTCCGGGTCAATAGATGAGCATGGCATCGCCGTAGCTGAAAAACCGGTATCGATTATCTACCGCATACTGATAAGCCGCCAAAATCTGTTCACGTCCGGCAAATGCGCTGATCAACATGATCAAGGTCGATTCGGGCAGATGGAAGTTGGTAATCATCGCGTCCACCACCTTGAATTGATAGGGCGGATAAATAAAGATCCGGCTATCTCCGGAATACGGTTGCAATTGCCCACCCTGCGCGGCGGCCTCAAGGCTACGCACCGCAGTCGTGCCGACAGCAACCACGCGCCCCCCGCGTGCCCTGGCAGCCTCGATGGCATCACAGGCTGATTGGGGGACTTCCAACCATTCGGCATGCATGTCGTGGTCTTCAATATTATCCACCCGCACAGGTTGGAAGGTGCCTGCACCGACATGCAGGGTGACTGTTGTCGACTGAATGCCTTTCTGATCGAGCTGATCCAGCAAAGCCTGGTCAAAGTGCAATCCCGCCGTGGGTGCCGCCACTGCACCCGGTGTTTGGGCATAGACCGTCTGATACCGGCGCCGGTCCCGGTCTGTATCTTCACGTGTGATATAGGGTGGTAAAGGCATATGACCCAGGTTCTGCAATAAGGCCATCAAGTCGCCATTGACAAACTGAAGATGAAAAAAGCTGTCCTGTCGCCCTAATACCCGTAATTCACTGCCGTCTTCCAGTATCAGCAAGCCGCCCGCTTTCGGGGATTTGCTGGCCCGCACCTGTGCCAGGCATTCCTGTTGGTTCAACAGTCTTTCGACCAATATTTCTACCCGCCCACCACTGGCCTTGATGCCATAAAGCCGCGCGGGAATAACTTTTGTGTTGTTGAATACCAACAGATCGCCGGGGTTCAACAAGGCCGGAAGATCGGAAAACCTTCTGTCTTTCAAACCACCGGACAGCTTGTCAAAACACAGTAAGCGACTGGCGCTACGTTGCTCCAGAGGAGACTGTGCAATCAGTGCAGGTGGCAAATCATAGTGAAAATCTGTGCGTTTCATCAAAACCCTGATCGAATAACAGGAAGGTGCCAGTCACAAACCCGACTGACGCAGGGCGGAAACCTATTCGCAGGACACCGGTGTTGTCAGCTTGCTGGTATCATCCGAACGATTGATGGAACCACTTAAAGGTGTCTTCAACACATAATCCAGATTCCAGTTCATGCTACTTTCGCTGGTGAACTCCCTGGTAAACAAACCCACCGAATCGATCGTGATCGGACTATCAGAACATACAGCGCAAAAACCGCTGAACTGCAATAAGGTTGATTCCGGTTCAGTCCCGCTCTGTGGCTCTGGTGTACCGATCAACCAGACAGGTCTGCCACTGTCATCAAAAATGTAATGTACAAACCCCTGCGATACGTCATTAACAACCACCGTGGCCCCACCGACACCCGTTGCCGCCCGTGACCATGTTCCGTTATAACTGCGTTCGGTTCCATCGATGGTTGGGCAGCCTACCGGAAAAGTCGGATACTCCCTGTCACTGCCTTCCTCACCGAACAACACGAATGAAAAGATCGAGTCATCCTCGGCCAGCAAGGTGACTGAAACATGTCCCACCGGTGATTCCTGTTGCAGTGTCCCGTCATTGGTCACGCGTAACAAATCAGCTACCCAGACGTTACCAGCCGGCTCAAGACCAGAAGCGATGTACCAGGCAGGCTGTCCCGTTTCATCGTAGGT
>CBDTVF010000490.1:0-2355 GCA_965363775.1 uncultured Gammaproteobacteria bacterium | reverse complement strand
TCACGAGAACCTGTATCACTTGAGAAACGCAGGTTTGGATCGTCATCATCAAAGGCGAGATCTGGCTCTATAGAGCCCGCAAGTGCTGCCGGAAACACGCCGGGACCTACACCGAAATCTACGTTTTCAAACGCTGTAGGATAACTGCGGTTTCTAAATGCGCTCACACCCGATGCCTGGAGTCTGTAACTATTCTGGTTTCGTGTCTGATCACTCATCATGTAGTCGACATGAAACTTCATGTTGTCGGTAGGTGCCCACTCAAAGGTTGTCGCAAGATTGCCGGTTTCATATATATCCTCCTCTTGCTCCTGGACCAGGAATTGAATGCCGAGAAATTCAGAAGGATTGGCACCGGGGGGGCTGGAGATGTTATCCCGGTCGGTACGGGGACGGAATGACACTGCATACTGCTCAGTCCAGCTTCCGCTAATGACAAAGCCAAAATCACCTGCGCCAGTTTCCCAGCGATCGCCGTAAGCACCAGAGATTCTTGGCTGCCAGCTTTCAGTGCTAAGACTGCTGTCCTCAGCCTGCACACGAACATGGCCCAGGGTATCAGGGAGACTAAGCGGACGAATCGTTTTCAGGTTGATCGTTCCGCCGACAGACCCTTCAATCGTTTTCGCTTCAGGGGATTTGATGACTTCAACACCTGCAATAATTGCAGAATTGACATCTTCAAAATTGATACCGCTACGGCCAGCACCTGAACCCACGGTGGATACACCGTTGATTTCGACCCGGTTTGCATTGGTGCCGCGAATTTGAACGCCTGTGCCGACACCGGCCCGACGGGTAATCTGGACACCCGTGATATTTTCCAGCACTTCTGCCAGGTTCTGGTCAGGCAACTTACCGATGTCTTCCGCATAAATTGCTTCAACAAGGTTTTCCGAATCCCGCTTCGTATTAAGAGCAGATGCCAGAGCCTGCCGGGCACTGCCGGTGACAATGACCTCTTCCAGTACAAGGTCCTCTGACGCGTCATCCTGTTCATCCTGTGCCATGGTCACCGGTGATACAGCCATTGCAAACATGGACAGTGTCAGCGTACTGAAAATACTTTTGTATTTCATATTTTTCTCCTATGCAAAGTAAAACTGAACCTATTTAAGGTTTTTTTAACTATTGAGACTTTATAAACCAATTAGCTGATACTTGTCAACCAATAATCCATTCCAATTAAAACCAATTGGTAAGGTTACTAGTTCAAATTGGTAAGGCTGGTTCAAATTAGCATGACTTTATGGCATTTAGAGTCGTCATGACCGGTCCAAAACAGCATAATATGTATGCGGCATGGTCGGTGGATATGCGATTAGTACTTGAAATCTGCATCATTTATGTAAACCATATGTATAAAGGTATTGATAACTGGTCATACCAATTTGCGCGAGAACTACACTATGACAAACAAACGGCTATATCACTCGGTTGCCGACCAGATCAAAAACCTGATCAGGGAGGAAGCGTTTTCACCCGGCAGCCGACTTCCGGGTGAACGCGAGCTTGCGGAGCGATTTCATGTCAGTCGGGTCACGGTCCGGGAGGCTGAGATCGTATTGCAGACGCTGGGCTACATCAGTATAAAGACAGGCTCCGGTGCCTACGTTCTGGACCTTACAGAAAAACACAACCAGGGTCTGCCGAATGTCAGCGCATTTGAACTCACCGAAGCCCGCTTGCTGTTTGAATCCGAGGCGGCGGCACTCGCAGCGCGGAATATCTCCGAGGAAACCCTTGATCACCTTGACGAACTGATTGAGAAGATGTCGAGCGAAGACCCGCATGACGTGGAAGCATCGCAACAAACGGATCGGGAGTTTCACCTCACGATCGCCGCGGCGTCCGGTAATGCCGCGGTTCAATATATTGTTGAAACTCTTTGGAAAATGCGCACTGAACTGCCCGCGGTCAGAGAAGCACATGCAGCAATCTGTTCAGAAGAGGCAGCGACTGATCGCTGCGCAGAGCACGCGGAAGTGCTGTACGCGTTGCGAAATCACGACTCGGCGGCAGCGCGGAAAGCAATGCAGGAACATTTCAGAATCTTGCTCGAGTCCATGATCGACGTGACTGAAGAACTGGCGCTTGAAGAACTTCGCAAAAAAACCACGCAAAGCCGGCAGCGATATCTCAACAACGTTGCAGTCGACGACTCCATTTAGCTGGTCGTCAGTGTACCGTTCCCGCTAGGTTTTTAGAAATGTAAGGTCAGAGCCTGAACTCAGCCTTCAAGTGTCGTTCAAATTACTTTTCTAACTTTAGGTAATAGTCCAGGATTTCTGGAACATTGCCGTTGCCCATATCAGCATTGACGGCTGCCTGGAGATTAGACGAGGTGCCTTCAGC
>CBDTVF010000489.1:0-2371 GCA_965363775.1 uncultured Gammaproteobacteria bacterium | reverse complement strand
TTTTCATCCCAGTGCTTCATATTTCGAGCGCCCGTTGTACTTCTTTGACGGGGTAGGTGATGCGCTGGCAGAGGTTGAGCTGGATGAACTTGGGGCCGCAATATCTCTTACCCGTGAATTCAGCCGCTATGCCAGGGCCACAGCAGGTTTCACCCGCTATTCGGGAAAAATGGACGTCATCGTAGGCGACCCAAACATTGATCCATTTTCTTTTGATGGGGCCGAATTCTTTCTTGAACTTGAATATGACCGTCTTGACGATCGCTTCTTACCGACCAAGGGCCTGTATTCCCAGTTGAAATACACCGACTCAGTTGAGAGTCTTGGTGCAGATGTCGATTTTGACCAGCTGGAGTTCTCGCTTTATAGCAGCCACACTTTCGGGCGTCATAATATCCTCTGGGGTGGGCAATACAATACAAGCCTGAATAACAATACAAGTCTGAATGACGAAGTGCCCGTATATGGCTGGTACACCGGTGGGGGTTTCCTGAATATGTCCGGATATGAGGCCAACTCACTGATCGGACCACACTATGGATTGGTTTTTGCTGGGTATCGCTACCAGGTGGCCCAAAGTGGCTTTTTGCCGGGTTATGTTGGCACCACACTGGAATATGGCAATGTTGCAACCGAACGTGACGATATTTTTGATGACGGACGTATCAATGGCAGCTTTTATTTTGCGTACAAAACGCCATTGGGCCCTGTTTACCTTGGCATTGGCTGGAGCGAGGAGCGCAGGCCCGTCTATTTCCTTCGCTTCGGTACGATATTTGGTGCGCGGAATCTTGGGCGACGTTAGGCCGGCACTGCCAGGCTAGTGAAACGCGTGGGTAACAAGTTACCCACCCTACGAGTCGTATCGGGCTTCGAGCGCTGCCACCGCGGGCAGAACTTTACCTTCGACGTATTCCAGAAATGCACCACCGCCGGTTGAAATATAGCTAACACCATCGACCACATTAAACTGGTCAATGGCAGCCAGCGTATCACCACCACCCGCGATACTGAATGCATTTGAAACTTCGATTGCATCGGCAATGGCACGTGTGCCTGCGGCAAAGTTCTTAAACTCAAAAACACCAACCGGACCATTCCAGATGACCGTACCGGCGTTCTGGATCATGGTTGCATATTTGGCAGCAGTCACTGGCCCGATATCCAAAATCATTTCGTCAGGCTTGACCTGGTCGACCGCACGCACATGTGCTTGTGCGTCCTTTGAAAAGGAATCCGCGACGACCACATCCTTGGGAATGGGGATTTCACCACCTTTTTTATGCGCCATTCGAATCAGACGTTGAGCCTCGTGTATGAGATCGGGCTCGTATAGAGATTTCCCGACATCATAACCACTCGCTGCAATAAATGTATTGGCTATACCACCACCAACAATCAACTCATCAATTTGAGACATCAGAGTTTCAAGCACGGTCAACTTGGTGGAAACTTTGGAACCACCGACAATGGCGAGCATAGGTCTTTCCGGCTCATTCAGTGCTTTGGCGAGTTCAAACAATTCACGGCTGAGCAATGGACCTGCACAGGCGACCGGGGCAAACTGAATAACACCTTCAGTAGATGCCTGGGCACGATGGGCAGTGCCAAATGCATCCATGACAAAAACATCACACAAAGCAGCCATTGATTTGGCCAATGTTTCGTCGTTGCTCTTTTCACCCTTGTTGAAGCGTACGTTTTCACATAAAACAACTTCGCCGGGTTGAATTGCTACTCCGTCAAGCCAGTTTTTTTGCAATTTCACAGTTTGCCCAATCAAGCCGGACAAATGTTCAGCAACCGGGGCCATGGAAAATTTCTCACTGTATTCACCTTCAACAGGACGACCCAGGTGTGACATCAGGATCACGGCAGCGCCGCGATCCAGTGCCAGTTTGATCGTTGGTAGGGCTGCACGTATACGTGCATCCGATGTCACCCTGCCCGCATCGAGCGGAACGTTAAAATCCTCTCGGATCAGTACGCGTTTGCCTTTAAGGTCAAGTTCGTCCATACGCAGGAATGACATTTTGGATCTCCTAATATCTACTATGTTTTAAGCGTTCATTAATGCAATGGTGGTATCGAGCATACGGCAACTGAAGCCCCACTCGTTGTCATACCAACTTAAAACTTTGACCATGTTGCCTTCCATGACCTTGGTCAAGCCGGCATCAAAGATGGAAGAGCGTGGGTCATGGTTGAAGTCGATGGATACCAGCGGTTCATCGTTGTAACCCAATATTCCTTTCAGAGGGCCAGCATCAGCAGCAGCTTTAACAACAGCATTGATCTCTTCAACGGTCGTTGCTCTGCTTGCCCTGAAAGTCAGGTCAACAACAGATACATTGATGGTCGGTACACGCAT
>CBDTVF010000488.1:0-2383 GCA_965363775.1 uncultured Gammaproteobacteria bacterium | reverse complement strand
GGCGGTTGGAACCACAACAAACGGCGTAAGCCGGTACGGGTGGAGATAGGCAAGGATGTCCTGGTTCACGGAGACCTGATTTTCGAACATGCAGTTGAGCTCAAACTTCACGATACCGCCAGGGTGGGTGAGATCATCGGTGATCAGGTTAAGATGGTTGGTAGTTCTTAGAAGTAACAAACGAAACCCGCTGCCCCACACTCTCAAAGTACCGAGGTTGTGGGGCATTTGTGCCCGGTCAAGGCACTGGGATAGTTTGTGTGCACTTTCTCAGGAAGTTAACCAACAATGAACAAAATAAGCATATCCATATCGATCATTCTGCTGAGCCTGGTATTCGCAACGGCATCCGCCCGGGACTGGGTGGATGAGAGCAATGAATACACTACGGTAGTTTTGAAAGCCCAATCTCAATTTCAGCCTGAAGGGGCCTCCAGCCTGGGCCTGGACGAATTCGACGAGTCCATCATGGATCTCGGGCCGGACCTGTTTGCCCGCACCACCTCTGTGGACCGGGCATTGGTTGAACAGACACGCGAGTGGTTGCGCACCAGCGAAAATCCCAAGGTGACCCAGGATTTGAATATCCTGCAACAGGCCCTGGATGATGGCATTCATTCGGCAACCCTGACGCACCAATACATGCTGCCGTATTACAACCTGTCTCAAACCATGTTTTACGGCTTCAGGGCCTTGTTGGACCCGCGTACAGATGCCAGCCGCTACCCCGCGGCACTGACACGCCTGGCAAAGTACACCGGCAAAGCTGAAGGTTTCACCCCGATCACCGAGCTGGCAAAACAACGCACGGCAGAAGGTTTTGCTGAGCCGGGTTTATTGGGACCCTATCAAGGTGAATTGGAGCGTGACCTGGACAATGTAGAGCGTTTCGCCGGTGGCTTAAGGCAGATATTTGAGGCATCCGGTTTAGAAGGTTACCAGCAGGATCTCGATGTTTTACTGACCCAACTGGATGGTTATTCGGAATGGTTGAAGACAGAAATAGTACCGCGTGCGAGACAGGATCACCGTTTGCCGCCCGAGCTGTATGCCGACAACCTCAAGAACTTCGGTGTACGCGATGATCCCGAAGACCTGATCAGGGTTGCCCAGTTCGGGTTCCAGGAAATCAAGGGGCAAATGCGCTCTGTTGCACGCCAGGTCGCACAGCAACGCGGCTGGGAAAATGGCGACCTGATGCAGGTTATGGCGGAGCTGAAGAAAGAGCAAATTCCGGCAGATAAAATTCTGGACGTGTACAGATCGCGTCTGGCGGCTGTTGAAGAGATGATCCGCGAGCATGACATAATCACCCTGCCTGAACGCAATGCCTCGATACGGCTGGCAACCGAAGCGGAATCGGCCAGTATCCCGGCACCCTTCATGAGCCCACCGCAATTAGTCGGTAATACCGGTCAATATGGTGAATTTGTGCTGGTGCAGAACAACCCATCTTTGGAGGGTGAAGAAAGCCAGATGGACGACTGGAGTCACGATGCCGTCACCTGGGCACTGACCGTACACGAAGCACGGCCCGGGCATGAGATGCAATTTGCCGCACTGGTCGAGAACGGCACTTCGCTGGCCCGCTCCACTTACGCTTTCAACAGCGCAAACGTGGAAGGCTGGGGTCTGTACTCGGAAGCGATTATGATGGAATATCTGCCGCTGGAAGGTCAGTTATTCACGCTGTTTGCCAGGTTACAAAGAGCCGCGCGAATGTTCATGGATCCGATGGTCAACCTTGGCCAGCTGACGCCGGAAGATGCGGTTGATTTCATGGTGAATCAGATCGGTCTTTCCAAGGCGATGGCCAGTTCAGAAGCGGATCGCTATGCCTTCCTGGCACCGGGACAGGCAACATCCTACTACTACGGATACCGTAACCTTCAGCGTTTGCGCACCGAAGTAGAGATGGCCCTTGGCGACCGGTTCAATCAAAGGAAATACCACGATTTCATACTCAAGCAAGGCTTGTTGCCACCCGAATTGCTAAGGCAGGCCGTGTTGCAGGAATTTGTGCCAGCACAGTTAAAATAAAATTAAATCAGGAAAATGGGATCAGAGTAAGTTGATCCCATTATTTTCTCCAGGGCTTGCTCTGGTATAGCGGTGTTCAAACCACTTATACTCTGATCGTTCACACCCGGTGAACGGCCGATGGAGAGTAGTGTGGGACACATCGTCGCGAAGGACATTTACGGACCGCTTGGTGAAAAGATTGACAGCCTGTCGGTGCGCACACCGCAGACCAGGGCGTTCTACGCCATGCTGCGGCAGTTGTACTCCCCGGATGAGGCCGAGCTGGTTGTTGCGATGCCCTTTGGCTTGTCCACTCTCGGGCGCATCGCCAAGGTGACCGGTCGCGACCGGGATGAACTCA
>CBDTVF010000487.1:0-2393 GCA_965363775.1 uncultured Gammaproteobacteria bacterium | reverse complement strand
GGGTGCTTAGCTCAGTTGGGAGAGCATCGCCCTTACAAGGCGAGGGTCGGCGGTTCGAGCCCGTCAGCACCCACCATCGTATGTGGAGTGGTAGTTCAGTTGGTTAGAATATCGGCCTGTCACGCCGAGGGTCGCGGGTTCGAGTCCCGTCCACTCCGCCAATATGTAAGAAAGGGCGCCTGCAAGGCGCCTTTTTCTTATCAGCTCTTAAAATTGGAAAGGTTGTTACGCAAATGGTTCTTCAATCTATTCGTGAGAGACTCACTGGTATCCTCGCCTTTGCCATCCTTGGCATATTGATCATTCCTTTTGCCCTTGTGGGTGTGAATGAGTATTTCACTTCCAGCGGTGGAAATAATGTCGCCAGGATCAATGAATCAGAAATCACATTCAATGATTACAATCAGAGTTTCTCCAATTACCGCAGGCGCATGCAGTCCATTATGGGTGCTGCCTATGATCCGGTGCAGTTTGATTCATTGATCGTTCGCCGTCAGCATCTCGACAACCTGATTAACCAGGAGCTTATTACACAGGCTGCGCAGTCAATGGGTCTGGATGTTGATGATGAAACGCTGGCTGCGGAAATCCGTCAAATTCCTGCCTTCCAGGTAGATGGACAGTTCAATGCCGACGTATATCAAAGCAGGCTTCTCTCACAGGGAATGTCACCAAAACAATTCCAAAGAGAAATGCGCGCACAGTTTGTCGTTAGCCAATTGCCGACGAGCATTGCCTCAAGCAGCCTCGCAACTCCGACTGAATTGGAAGAGTTTGTGGGTTTGCTCGCACAAAGCAGAACTTTCACTGCAGTTATAGTACCCGCTGAAATTTCCGAACCACCGGTGGAGTTCGGTGAAGAAGAGGTTACGGCCTGGTATGAGTCACATAGCGAAGACTACCAGTCGGAAGAGCAGGTGATTATCGAGTACGTTGAGTTGGATGCGGCCTTCCTTCCCGTTGGTGAGCCTCCAGAAGAAGATATCCTTCGCGAACAGTTTGAATCGCAACAAGCCCGTTTTATCAGCCCCGAGCAGCGACAGGTTTCACATATCCTGATTAATGTTGCAGCAGACGCCGGCGAAGCCGCGAAGGAAACGGCACGAGAGACCGCCGAAGATCTTTCCAAGCGTGCCCGGGACGGTGAAGATTTCGCCGCCCTTGCAATGGAATACTCTGATGATCAGGGTTCCGCACCAGCAGGTGGAGACCTGGGTTGGGTGGAGTCCGGTGTAATGGTCCAGGCATTTGAAAATGCCATGTATGAACTGTCGATGGAATCACCGATTTCCGGGGCGGTCGAGACCGGTTTTGGCTGGCATGTCATTCAGTTGCGTGAATTACGCGAGTCCACGGGCATGACTTTTGAAGAAGCCCGGATGACACTGGTCCAGGAATATGAAGATGACAACGCCGCACGTGCATTCCTTGAACAGGCAGACCGCCTGGTCGACCTGATTTATGAGGATCCGACGACTTTGGAAAGCGCGGCGCTGGTTCTGGATTTGCCTGTAAACGAAGTCGGGCCTTTCCCACGCACAGGCGGTGAAGGTGTTGCCGCAAACCCCGATGTCGCCGCAGCATCGTTCTCAGACCTGGTGCTTTTGCAGGGCTCAGTCAGTGACCCGGTTAATCTTGACGAGAACCGATTGGTGATGATCAAACTCAAGGAGCATCTCCCGGTAGCGGTCAGACCATTGGCGGAAGTACATGATGAAATCATCACGACGCTGAGTGACAAGCTGGCCCGGGAAAATGCCGAGGCCAAAGCAAATGAACTGCTTGCAGCATTGCAGACATTGGACAGTGATCTTGAGATGCTCGCGACCGAGTCCGGTTTGGAATTTGGTCTGCATGAGGAAATCAAACGCAATACGTCTGTACCCGATGCGATATTGGTACAGGAAATTTTTCGCATGAAGACACCCGCCGCAGAGACAACAGTCCAGGAAGTCTTGCCAACAAGCAACGGTTTCGCCCTGGTTGAATTGGTTTCAGTCGTCAGAGGTTCACTTGAAGGCGAACAAATGCTGGCGGCGCGGCAATATGCACGTGTGATTGAAAACGGCAACGCCAGTCAGGAGACCAACGCAATCATGAGCCAGTTACGGGCCGCAGCAGACATTGAAGTGTTCGAGGACCGGATTCAGTAATTCGGTTATCGTTTATTAAAGATTAAACGAAAAATCCCGGCTGATGCCGGGATTTTTCGTTATGGGGTGCGTAAATGTTTCGTGTGCTTTTTACTCGTAGGGTGGGTAACTTGTTACCCACGATCTCTGGGTTTCGAAACCGGCCTTGGTCGTGATTATTTAGAACCGTGGGTAACGCCGATAGGATCGCGCCGCACATCCATGTGCTCAATCGCGATATACCGTACATCCTGTACATAA
>CBDTVF010000486.1:0-2397 GCA_965363775.1 uncultured Gammaproteobacteria bacterium | reverse complement strand
GAGTTTTGTCCACTACCAAAAAGGTGGCCCGGGTGGTTCAGGCATGGGATTGGTCGACCATGGTGTTCACATGATCGACCTGTTTCCCTGGCTGATCGACAGTGAAATTGTGAGCATATCCGGTCGCGGTAACATTTCAGGGGAGACACCAGCGACCGAATATGTCCATATGACTCTGGCCACCGGCGCCGTGGGTCAGTTGCTTTACAACGATTGTACTTTTGACACCGATTTGCCCGCGGAAGGGCTTTTCAGTCACGGTGCCTCCTGGGACCTGAACGGATATGCTCCTGCTGATACCTGGCATGCACACCCTGGTTGTATCCACGTGTATGGGACAAAGGGTTCATTACGTATCTTTCACTACGCGAATCAACTGTTTCTAAATAACAAAGACGGACTCCGTCAAATCCAGCTCCCCAACCGACCACCGCCGGCGCAGTTTGCGATGCAAATTGAATCTTTCGCGCATAGCATTCGCGAAGATAGGGCGCCGGAAGTGACCGGGATGGATGGGATCAACGCCTTGCGGGCCTTGCTGACCATTTACGAAAGCTGCCCATAGAATAATTTCTGAGCTGTCAGCCATGACTAAGGAACAATTAGAGGTCTGAAAAGATGAAAATGAGCATACATATCGAAGAATGGAAACTAAGCCAGCCATTCCGTATTTCCAATTTTGAATGGATCAACTCACGCGGTATCGTGGTCCAGCTGGCCGAGGATGGATTTATCGGACGCGGCGAAGCCCAGGGCGTTTTTTACCTGGATGAGACTGCGGAGAGCATCTTCGAGCAAGCCCACGCGGTTGCCGGGGAAATTCGCAATGGCATTACACGCGAGGAGTTACAGAATTTGCTATCTGCAGGTGGTGCACGTAATGCCATCGATTGCGCCATGTGGGACCTGGAATGCAAAAAGTCAGGCAAATCCATCTGGGAACTCACGGGCATCAAGCCAAAACCTGTCACAACCGTCTTAACAATCGGGCTTGAGGACACACCCGAAGCAATGGCTGCAAAGGCCGCCGCGGCCAAAGACGCGCCCATACTGAAGATCAAGCTTGGCGACCACCTACCCTATGAGAGACTCGCAGCAATCCGCGCTGCCCGACCGGATGCTGAACTGGTGATAGACGCCAACCAGGCCTGGAGCTTCGATCTTTTGAAGGAAGTCCTGCCCAGGTGTGTCGGTCTGAACCTTGCAATGATTGAGCAACCCCTTGCCCGTGGAGCGGATGACATGCTGGAAGGTTTTGAGTCCCCCATCACACTGGCTGCGGACGAATCCTGTTTACACACTGGCGAACTGGAAGCAGCAGTGCGGCGCTACTCCATGGTCAATATCAAGCTGGACAAAACCGGTGGCCTGACCGAAGCACTGAAACTGGCTTACGCAGCACGGGAAAAGGGCTGCAAGTTGATGGTCGGCAACATGATCGGCACATCATTGGGCATGGCGCCTGCCTTCGTGATCGCACAACTTTGCGACTTTGTGGATATTGATGGCCCCTTGCTTCTCAAACATGATCACCCCAACGGTCTGAACTACAACAAGGGTGTAGTGAATGGCCTCGATTCGGCACTTTGGGGCTAATGCAGAGGCTACTCGATCAGAAGAATCAGCTCGCTGAGAGAAACCAAAGATGGATAAAAAAGAGGTAACCGTATTCGGGCCGGCCACTGTCTCTAATGTGGGACCGGGATTTGACTTGCTGGGCTTTGCACTGGAATCACCCGGTGATGAAATGACTATCAGAAGAAATGATCCCAACCGAGGTACCCCTGAGTATCGCTTTGCAGCAATGCGGAAACCTGGCCGGACTGGTAGCTGGATTAACCGCCAACGATTATGCACTGATTAGCCGGTCCATTACCGATGTTTTTGCTGAACCCTATCGTACCCAACAATTACCCGAGTTTGATCTATTAAGAAAGGACGCACTGCTTGCCGGATCCATCGGGACAGGCTTGTCAGGTTCAGGGCCTTCGGTATTTAGCCTATGCAGGGGTGTGGAGATGGCCAAGACAGTTGGGGCGGCCATGAAAAATCATTTTACCGAGAGGGGTGTCGAAGCCAATCTATATGTCTCAAAGATCAGTCAGGCAGGATGCAGAATTATTTAGTCATCTGGGACTGGCTGCACACGAACAAGAGCACCTGGTTGACCTTGCCCAGTACTACTCAAACGCTGTGGCATAGAAACCAGGCTGGTAGCTTCAAATGGCCCAATCAGCAACTTCCCAATGGCGAACACGCAGAGGAAATCGCTTATTGCTTCTGCGTCTCACGCTACTGAGTGTTTCATGCCAGCACAGACTTCGACTTGATTTGGATCGGTGTCCGGTCAACCGCAAAGAACGATAGCGGTATGTTCGTATCAAAATCCCGTTTCTC
>CBDTVF010000485.1:0-2406 GCA_965363775.1 uncultured Gammaproteobacteria bacterium | reverse complement strand
AGGCGACAATTAACCTGTCCGGTCAGACGACAATTATCTTGACCGGTTGAGTGTAAGTAACAGATAAGTACTTTTTGTCCTGGAAGGAGAAACTACTTGTCTGGTAAACGCATCACTCAATTACAGGAGAATCTTTATATGAAGAGTCGTCAGGCAGGTTGCTCGCAAGAGACATCGGCAGCAAAGGCAGGTATCAGCATCCGTTCAGGTCGTCGGGTCGAGAAAGGTGAGCGCCCGGCAGCAAAAGAACGTCATTGGCGGACACGCAAAGACCCATTGGAAGCAGTATGGGAATCGGAGTTGATACCGTTATTGGATAGAGAGCCTTCATTAACAGGCATCACCTTGTGGGATTATCTGGATGAGAAGTATCCAGAACAATTTCCCGAGCGGTTACTACGCACGCTGCAGCGGCGAGTCAAACACTGGCAGGCCACACAAGGCCCGAATAAAGATGTCATCTTTCGCCAGTCTGTTCCAGCAGGTCATCAGGGGCTCTCTGACTTCACGCATCCCAATACGGCCATCACGATAGCCGGCGAGCCTTTCAAGCATTTACTTTATCAGTTCCGGCTGGCCTATAGTGGTTGGCGATACGCCCACATTGTACAGGGTGGCGAAAGCTACAGTGCGCTGGCCGATGGCTTGCAAAGCGCCCTGCACAAGGTGGGCGGTGCACCGAAGGAACATCGTACAGACAGTCTCAGTGCGGCTTATGTCAATGCGGTACAAAAACAACGACTGACGGAGGACTATCAGGCACTATGCCAGCATTACCGGATGAGGCCCACGACCAACAACCTGGGGGTCAGTCATGAAAATGGTGCCATCGAGGCGCCGCATGGTTCGTTAAAGCGTCGCATCGAACAAGCCATCAAGTTACGAGGATCTGCTGACTTCTCGAGCATCCGTGCTTATCGTGGTTTTATCGATCACCTTGTGGATAAGCTGAATAAGCGATGCAAGGGCCGGTTAGCTGAAGAGCAGCAGGTCTTGATGTCGTTACCGCGGCATCGATACATTGATTACACCGAACTCACTGTAAAGGTGACCACCAGCAGTACACTGTCGGTGAAACGGGCATTATATACAGTGCCTTCCCGCCTCATCGGTGAGAATGTCAGGGTGCACCTGTATCACGATCGTTTGGAATGCTTTGTTGGACAAACCCGTGTCATCACGCTACCCAGAGTCTATCCCGCGACGCCGGAAGGAAGAGCACGGCGAATAGACTACCGGCATATTATTCATTCCCTGGCAGCCAAACCACAAGCCTTTCGTTTTTCACAGTTTCGGGATGATCTCTTGCCCAGCCCCCAATATCGCCAGTTATGGAGGCTGGCAGAACAGCAGTTTACCCCGCAGGATGCCTGCAAGTGGATGGTTGCCGTTTTACGATTTGCGGCTGATTATGACTGTGAAGGTAGCCTGGCTTATGAACTGATGCAGCAGTCAGAGCACGGTCAATTACCCGATTTAAAATCCTTGCAGGCAAAGTATTTACAGCACACAGAGCCACCGGCTATCCCCGTACGCCAGCATCAAATAGCCGACTATGATCGGCTACTGACAGGTCAGTGGAAAGGCCAGGAGGTGAGCTGTGGTTGAAGCACTCCCCATGATGTTGAAAGAGCTCAGGCTGCCTGCCTTTGGGCAACATTACCAGGACTACCAGGCACAAGCGATTGAGCAATCGTGGGGCTATGGTCAGTTCCTTGCCAAGCTCTGTGAGCAAGAAGTCGCCCGACGTTATCAGACAAGGATCCACAACTGGACTAAGGAGGCGAAACTACCCCGTGGTAAAAGCTTTGCCACACTGGCTATCAATGAGTTACCGAAAACGATCCAGCAAAAGGTGATCGGGCTTCGTGATAACACAGAATGGGCATTACAGGCTGACAATGTTTTATTGATTGGCCCTTCTGGTGTCGGTAAATCCCATATTGCGGCTGCCCTGGGGCTTCATCTTATCGAACAGGGTGTCCGGGTGAAATGGCTACAGGCCACCGCACTGGTGCAGCTATTACAACAAGCCAGGCAGGACCTGGACTTGATGGGTGTGATGAGCAAACTGGATAAATATCGGGTGCTGATCATTGACGACATTGGCTATGTCAAAAAAACAGACTCAGAGACGCAAGTGCTGTTTGAGTTTATTGCCCACCGTTATGAAAGCGGCAGCCTGATCATCACCTCGAACCAGCCATTTAGCCACTGGGATCAGATCTTCTCGGATACATTAATGACGGTAGCTGCCATCGATCGCATTATCCATCATGCCTCGATTGTTGAAATCGATGGCGTTAGCTACAGGAAAAAACACCAGAAGAGAACGTAGTATGTTCAACCATTCAACCGGCCATCATAATTGTCGCCAAACCGGACAAAGTAATTGACGCGAGACAG
>CBDTVF010000484.1:0-2455 GCA_965363775.1 uncultured Gammaproteobacteria bacterium | reverse complement strand
GAAGGTGAATTCGCCGACCGCGGCCTTTTCTGGAACAGGGAAGGAATAGATCGCTTCCAGGTCGATACTATTGGGATTGCCGAACACCTGCTCGACGCTGGTGATTGCATAGCCGTCCTCTATCACAACATTGACGTGGTGCTCTTTGATGACCAGTTGTGGAAGGTCGGATTCAGTAGGAACCATCAACCCGGCGGCGTAATTCGGGGTGCTCCACGCGACGGCAATAAACAGTGCCGCTAAACTCAGGATCTTATAACTGAAGGGTTTCATTACATGCGCTCCATATGTTTGGTTGAGAGGCGGCAGTCCTTGCGGGAAACCGGTTTATGGAACCAATATTGGAGAGAAAAATTAAATAACGCAACTATAATTGAAATAGTTGCAATATAGTGATATGAAAGTATTATTATTTAATACTTTATGGTCTTGGGTCTTTAAACTTGTCTTTGACGAATGGTTGAAACAGACCGTACTGCCAGCCACGCATCGCCAGCACCAGTGTCGCGCCAGAGCGATGCTCCAGGTCGAGGGCGGCATCGTCGTTATTCAAGAGATCGAATTCCCTGGCCAGGCGTTTGAGTTTGCGTTGAAACTCGGCATTACTTTGCGATGAGAACATGCCATTGAGCACGATCAGGCATTCGTCATCACCCTTAAAGCGCGTATTGAAAAATTCCTGGCTGATTTTCTTTTGGAAAAACGTCTGGATGGGGCCATTTTCATGCCAGCTGAAATTGGGCGCGACCATTAACCTGATTCGGTTCTTTGGCAGTAGTTCGATCAACTTAAGTCGATCGAGCTTTGCGAGATGGCGTACGCACTCGGTCTCGCTGATATGGTAATAGTTGAGAATGTCTTCCATGGTCCAGCGGTTGAGGACGCAGACCGTGACCAGCGTCAGCATGACATCCCGGGTGATTTCTTTTTCCTGCTCGATGGTCAGTTGTTGCAAACGCTGCTGTTGCTCATTCATCATCTGGACTAGATCAGTGATTTCCATGTCAAGCATGTGACAAATCTGATCCAGGCGGCTGAGTGAGAAACTCTGCTGTGAGAACAGGCGTTTCACGCTGGCTTCGGTCAACTCAAGCTCAACGGCAACATCGGCATAGGTCTTACCCTGAGCTTTCAGGGCCGTTTTCAGTGTCTTGATAAGTTCCCGTGTCTGGGACATAAGCTACCTCGTTACGCGCGAATTGTTAAACGCCGCCACACGGTCGATCACATTCTCGTGAATATTTGCCCAGTACAACGCGTAATCGATCAGGTGGTGATTGCCTTTACCCATGTTCGGCAGGTCATCATACACATCCGTGCGGATCTCGCTGACATACAGCATGCCGTTGTCACATCGACCGTCAGCTACTGCCATCATCAATGATTCGGATTTTTTCGACAGGGCACCATTATTGTCATCAAACTTGCCTTGTGTACCATTATTGGTCCAGGTCAGAGGGTTAACGCAAACCAGGCCGCTGGTTGGCTCGATCGCACGATAGCCATCACTGATTGTATTCCAGGTCACCAGGCAGCCAGTCTGTGTAGCTGATTCACAGACAGGAATATCCGGCATTGATTTAGCCAGTTCAGCAACACCCATTGGGTAGCCGATCGGGTAGGCTGCCACCATACGTTCCAGCAGTGGCGTACCGGTAATTTTGCGTTCGAGTAGCCACCTTGCGAGCAAAGCACCCTGGCTGTGGCCAGCCACGATAAATGGTTGTCCTTCATTATTTTCTGCCAGGAAGTGATCAAAAGCAGCCTCTATATCCGAATAAGCCAGTTCGAGTGCATCATTTCCGCCATCTTCAAGGACAAAAAAAGCGTATATCTGTGCTTGCCGATAACGTGGTGCAAATACCCGGGCTGCGCCATTGAATACACTTGCCTGTCCGGTCATGACGGCATCATCAACCCATTTCCCCGAGGATTCGTGGCCCATCGGTGCATTCCAGCCAGCGTTGCTCAGATAGGTTGTTGGATGAACAAAAAAGACGTCCACACGTGCCTGTGCCTGTCCGTCTGTGACACCTGCCGGTGTAAAGTCGGCCCCGTCCTCCCTGTCCGGCAGAGCTGCCCAGTGATCGAGGTTGAAATAGTTCGGTGGGGGCGGAGGTGTAGTCTCCGCGAACGTTGTTGGCGGTTTCACAGATGCACGGAACACCGTAAGCATTAACAGATCCCGGTAGATGAATCCGGCGATCACCAGGACGATAATCAATCCGCCCAAAACCCAAAGAAACTTCTTCATGTCCTATCTCTCCTTGTACCGGTCACAGCCATTTTATGCAGATTTATTTTCAAGCCTGGCTGGCACGTGCTTGTGCCACGGTGTGCCGGCCAGAAAATCCCGACTGGAAGCGTCGGTAAGTTCATTTGGTGCAACACCCAACTGACGACTTTCACCGCCAGCACTGGTGTAGTCGATGCCGGTTCCGTTGGGCAACGAAAT
>CBDTVF010000483.1:0-2457 GCA_965363775.1 uncultured Gammaproteobacteria bacterium | reverse complement strand
GCGGGCCTGATTCAGGATGAGGTCGATGTCCACCGGCACGTTTTAGGCTCCTTATTGGGTCACACTTGAAATCGAGGGCATGCCTACCGAGGTTTTCCTCCAGTGATTGTTTCCAACTCCTCGGAAGACAAATCTCCAGCGGCAGGTTGTCCTGACAGTACCTTTTGAAAAATCGAATTTGCTGCTGGGTTATTGCCAGTCTGCCGTAATAGTCTGGCATAATTCAAGGCCAGCAAAAAGTCATTGGGACGCCGCTGGTGAGCTTTTTTGTATGCATCAAGAATTGCCTGCAATAATTCAGGAGATGGAGCCCGTGCACGTAGTGCCTCCATTTCGGCAGTCAAGGCCTGCATGAATTCTTCATGACCCAGCTGTGCGGTAAACGGATACGGTTTGCACAATACAAGCATCTGGGAAAGGCAACTGTAAGCGTCGGCTTCGGTAAACATTAGATCCCGCCCGCAGTCTTCCAAGGTGGGGATGAGGCGTTGATGGTTGGCCTTGGCTCGTGCCCAATCTGGCAGGGCCTGTTCGATCGTGGGTAAGAGAGACCTGGCAACCAGGTAATTACCCAGGAAGGTCAGATGAACGTGTTCGTAGAATAGTTCCTTTCCAATGACTCCGGTGCCGGATGGTTCGATACTTCGCAAAGATTGTTCGGTGTCAGCAAGCAGAACCCCCTCGTCTTGGAATTCTGTGGCGGTATTTCTAATGATCTGATTGATGCGACGGTCTGCCCGAAAGCGAAGGGCATCGTATTCCAAAGCTTGGCTGAAATTTAAATATGCTGAAGAATTGTTGCCTTGAGCAATATCAATCTGGCCCAACAGAAAGTAGGTGTCGGCATAACCCGGATCAATTGCCAGGGCTGCTTCCAAGTTGACTTTGGCCATGGCATGGTTGCCCTGGGCCAGAAACCCTATGGCGGCATTGATCAGGCTATGATGCTCCGACAGAGCAGCAGGGGAAAGGGTAGAGTCAATGACCGATGCAAAAGGGGCGGAGTTGCGCAGATTTACGGCCACGGTGCTGAGAACAACTTTGGCGCCCCTGGTGGTGGCTGCTGAACAGATGTCCTCGAGATTGGACCGGAAATCAGCATGCACACTGGCCAGGCCGGGGGCATCGCTTTCGACCAGGTGTTTGGAGTACGACTGCATGCCCCGCCAGTTTTCTGTTTCAAATGTTGCACCACGGAGCTTTTCGGCCAGCAACTGGCCGACCTGACCAAGGCGAGTTGAACGCAGGGCAATACCAGCTTTTATGGCTTGCAAGTTGCCGGAAATCCCATCGCTCGAGGCTCCAATGCTGTAGGGGCCGATGACCTCGTTGTTGCCCAGGTAGACTAGCAGGATATCAGGATCGTATCGTGCGCATTCGTCGGCAATGGGGCGCACAACGTGGGAATTAATAGCCACCATAGCGGTATTCACGAACTCGAATCTTACGTCCGGATAGCGCGAGCGCAACATGACTTCCAGTGAACGACTGAAACTAAAAGCCGCATTTGGTACCCCCATGGCTGCTGAAGCACCGAGAGTAAAAATCCGCACCGTGTTTTGGGGCTTTTCTTTGCGAAAACTCTGAGGTAGAGGAGTGCGGGAAATCTCTTTTGGGAAAAAGCGCCAACCAAACTGGCGGTTGGTGCCGAGTGTATTGGAATTTTCCACTTCCAGAAAAAAGTCAGTGGGATAACCGAAAGAAAAAAGTCGGAGCAGACCTTCAGCTGATACAACAAGAATCACAGGCACCAGAACAGTCAGCGCTAGCCTGGAAAGGGTGCGGTGCCGATTCAGGGCATTGGTGACAATTGGGCGTGGACTCTGGGACTGGGAATTTTTGGGCTTTTTCTTGCGGCTCATTGATCAACCTCAGTAACTTGACTCTTGAGAAACATTATCGTGTTTGAACTTGCCATTCACGTTCTCTTTTCAAATGTCAGTAAGGAGATCTAGAACAAAGTATAGATAAAAGGAGCCACTGCCCGTCCAGAAAAAATCAGGGCGCCTAAAACCGGCAGGATCCCCACGGTGGGAATAATCCACCAAGCTTTGTTTTGTAACGTAAAATGCATAGCTCACGGAAAAGTGAGCCAAGATGCGTGAATCTGTTCACGGAGCCTCCATTAGTCAAAAACTAGAATATGCCTGCTACTTTTACTAATCAAGAGGAAACTCTTTTTGCCAGTCTTCAGAACGGTCCCGCCAGGGTGGTTGTTCAGTTTTAGCCAGCACGTAGTTGCCAACGACGAGGAAATCCATTCCCGTGCGGCGGAAACAGTTATTGGCTTACCTATCTCGAACGCGATCTCCCCTGTAGCAGGTCACCCCCCCGGGGGGCGCCTTTGGGGATGGTCAATCGTCGGCGATGGACAGATAGGCCAGCAAGGCCTCCACGTCTTCGGGGGTCATATCCTTCAGGTATTTATCCATCGGCTTGTTGATACGCTCACCGGTC
>CBDTVF010000482.1:0-2464 GCA_965363775.1 uncultured Gammaproteobacteria bacterium | reverse complement strand
GAAAGCCAGCAGGAATCTCGGCCATTCATCCTTGTTAATCTGGATCAGCTTCAAAGCACTAAGCCCGAAACTGTCTGAAAGCCAGAGGTGCCATAGTCTTGCTCAGAGGTTTTCTGGCATGACCGAAATGGCCTGCCCGGGTTGTAAGCGCTCATTCCCCCGAATAATAACCGTGTCCCCGTCATGGAGGTCACCGGTAACTTCTATCTGGTCTCCCGCATCAATACCGGTGGTAACCATAACTTTCTTCGCCTTCTGTTCAGAATTAACAACAAAGACGGAAATACCTTCAGGACGCAACACGAGGGCATCACGGGGAACAACCAGCGCTTGTCTGGCATCCGAGGTCGGAATTGAAACCCTCAAAGTCTGTCCTACCGGAAAGCTGTTGCTTTCGATATCGAGCCTGAGCTCAAACTGATGTGTATTCTCCGAGCCCACGGCAACAACCGTTCTGACCACGCCACTTGCTTTCACCAACCCGGTTCCTAATTTCAGTTGCTGACCTGGTCGAACATATGAGTAGTATTCCAGTGGCGCCCGTGCGATCACTTCCAGGTGTTGCTGATCTAACATTCGCACGATGTTCTTGCCGGTATCAACACGTTCACCAGGCACCATCAGACGCTCAACCACGACACCGCTGAAGGGTGCACGGATTCGAGTGCGGGACAATTGGTCTTCAATCTGCGCCAGGCGCGATTTCGCGACCCTCAGGTCACCGCGTGAAACATCGCGGTTGGAGCGGGTTTCTTCCAGCTTTGTTGCAGCCGCAAGATTCGACTCTGCCAGTGTGACGTACCGGCCTTCCTCACTTTCAAGATACTTCAACCTGGCCTCGGCACGTTCAACCTCGGCCAGTAATTCTTCTTTTCTGAGCCTGATGGTTGTGTCTTCGATTTTTGCGATCACATCACCCATGGCCACAACGGTACCTACATCTGCAACCTCGAGTAATCTGCCGGTCACCTCTGCGGCAAGCCTGGCATCATTCCGACTGATGACCGTACCCGGCACAATTGTCTCAGGGGCCAAATCCTGAATGGAGGCTTTGGACACACGTACGAGGGCACCCCTCATCTGGTCCTGTGCCATGACAACAGGGTGAATTGCTATTCCAATCGCAATCGCAGTTAGTAGCCATCTGAACTTTTTCATTTTTTTCATCATCGCTTGGAAAAACCCCTAAGCCTCAAGACTCCACTACCTGATTACCCGGAAACCTGTCTTCCCCTGATCGCAAAAGACTGGGTAACAGGATGAGTGTAAACAAAGCACTAACCAGCATACCACCAACAATTACAACAGCCATACCACGGTAAAGCTCCGTCCCGGAACCGGGAATCAACATCAGGGGCAACATACCGAAGATGCTTGTCATTGTGCTCATCAGGATTGGCCGCAGACGTAACCTGACTGCACTTTCGACAGCATCCCGCCGCGACATCCCCTCACGTTCGCCGTCACGCGCCCGATAAACCAGCAATATGGCATTGTTGACGACCAGTCCCAGCAAAATCACGAAACCAATCATCGTCAACAGGTCCATTTTCTGGCCACCGCTTGCAAATAGAGCCAAATCCATCAGACGCAAAGAGATGATTCCACCTACCGTTGCCATCGGAATGGTCATGATGACAAGCAAAGAATCCTTGAATGATCGAAATAAGGCTGAAATCAGTAAGTAAAGAATGACAATGGCCAATGAAAAGCTACCTGACATACTTTTCAGTGCCTGGTCCAGTGCTTCAGCCGTACCCCTCATCTGGATCGTAGCGTTTTTTGGTAACTGTTCCATGATAACCGGCACTACCTCTTCCTCGATCACCCTGATGGCATCCTCAAGCGCCATGGCAGCCGGCGGCGTGACCTGTAATGTCAACGTACGTTTCCGGTCTACACGGCGAATTTGAGTAGGTCCGGCCGTGCGTGTGACCTTGGTCAATTCACCAATGGTCTGGATTTCACCGTTTGCCGTTGCGACCGGTATCGCCGCCAACTCCTCCGGTGTATGCCATTGCTCAACGCGCAGGATGACGTTATAACGACGTGTACCATCAAAATACTCACCCATAAAAGCCCCATCACCCATGGCACGGATGACAGTGGACATACGGGACCGGTTCCAGCCAGCCTCGGCGATACGACGATCATCTGGAATCAGGCGCAACTCAGGTTCGGCCTGCTCAAGACCGGGTAATGGTCTTATATTTGCTTCCGGCAGGGCTCGCATGATGGCCTGGAAACCGGCCTGCCCTCCCTGGATCAGGGACTCGAACGAATCAGCCTGTAAATCTACATTGATCTGCCGCCCACCCCTTGAGCCACCGAATATTGGACGTCGATTTGCAAAAGCAAAGGTATCGGGAAAACCCGTGAGGATTTCTGAATTGAAAACACTTAACAGGTCATCAACATCAGCGGGGTCCTCTGCCCTGCCACCTATGAAAGTGCCAAAACCACG
>CBDTVF010000481.1:0-2469 GCA_965363775.1 uncultured Gammaproteobacteria bacterium | reverse complement strand
CCAGAATACATCAGAGACTCCTTAACAAACAGAATGGCTGGGTAAACCCATGACACATGTTCCGGCCAGGCCGCTGTTCATTGCAGTTGGTATCACTCTGGTGGTGATACTGCTGACAGTCGGCGTCATCGGTGCCTGGTGGCTTTGGCCGATGGAATTCATGTTCGGCGGTGGGGATTCGATCGCCGACATGGCGGCAATAATACGCTCCTGGGGTCCCTGGGCTGCGCTGGGCTCGATTGCGCTCATGTTCATACACTCGTTTCTTCCGTTCCCGGCGGAATTAATCACGCTCGCCAATGGGATCGTGTTCGGACCATTTTGGGGGTCAGTGATCACCTGGATCGGGGCAATGCTTGGAGCCATCTCCACCTTCGCCCTGGTGCGTCTGCTTGGCCGCCCGTTTGTGAACCGAATGCTATCGGAAAGTCACTTGCGCAGGCTTTCCGAGTGGTCCTCGATTCAGGGTGGTGGCGCGCTTTTGATTGCCAGATTGATCCCGCTGATTGCCTTCAATCTGCTCAATTATGCCGCTGCACTGACCCAAATCTCCTGGTGGACTTTCATCTGGGCGACCGGTTTGGGGATACTTCCGCTAACGATTGCCCTTAATGTGTTTGGCGCCAGCGTGCTTTCCATCATGACATGGAACTGGCTCTGGATACTTTTGGGCATGCTCCTGCTTGCCCTCTGGATACTCATGAGACGCCGCTCGAGAACGGGTATGGGTCAGCAATTCTAATTGTGGCAGGCATTACGCTGAACGCCAGAAATCCCAATGAGCTTTTGTCATCATACCGATCTGACGAAAATCCATTTTTACAAGCAATAATAGACCCTTGATAGAATACCGGGCAATTGCCATGAACCACAATCGGCGCGGATAGTACAAACGAGTAAATTTCAGGGCGCTCAAAGTGGAATGATATTCCGTTAATTGAGCTCGCTTCCTCGCTAGTGCACCCGTCCTCACGCCGCCCGCATGTTTGATCAAAGCAGCTTTGCACCAGGCCATCCCTAAACCAGGCTTGAGGCGCTGAGCCAAATCCAATTCCTCGAAATACAGGAAGAAACTCTCATTCAACCATTGAGGTGCCACTGCACTTTTCCCAGTCTGCATCAATTGAACGGAGTGCAGGCCATCCTGCAACGTCGCCACGGGGAAAAATAGAGAAGCACCGGCAATATAGTCAAAATTACCAGTCTCGAGTTGATCAAGCCTGGTCACAGGTTTTCCCCCTCCGTATTGGCGATAAGAACTTATCCAGGTATTGTAGAAACATCCACCGGCGCACTGGATCGTCTTGCCATCCGGTTCGAGCAGAGTTGCTCCCCAGATACCTATGTCAGGATTTTTCTTAGCACTTTCGATGAGAGCATGGAGCGAACCCTCTGAAACGAGGCAATCATTGTTCAATAACCATACAAATTCCGGCTTGGACTGGTTGAAAATTAGCTGCAGATTGCGATTGTGCCCGACTGAAAACCCAAGGTTCTCATCGTTTGCATGAAAATATATTTCGGGTGATTCTTTGCAGAACTCGTGTAACTGATCCTGGTCAGGGCTTTCCGAATGATTATCAGCAACAATTATTTCCAGTTGGCAGGTATCACCGACAACGTCTTTGGCCGCAATCAGGCTTTTCACACATGCAATGGTGCTCTCGGCATTATTGTGATTGAGAATACTGACAGCGAGCCGGGTCACAATTCAGTTTTCCTCGGTAGCAGCAGCATTCGCATGACCAACACGACATTCAACAACCAGTGGGTGCGCCAAAATCCGAACTCGCGTAAAGCCTTTAAGCGTTGCCAGCGTGTCGCAGCCACCAGCCCTGCATATCGATCCAGGGTGGCACATGCTACAGAATTCGATTCCAGGCGTTCTGACATGGCGTCCCTGAAAGCCCTGGCCTGCTTGACGGTACTGATAAGTTCTTCATCCCCCCGCCGCCATCCAGCGATCCAGTTGGTAAAGGGGTTGAGACCATGCCAGAAAGACTTCGCACCGATGGTGTTATCACTATGTTGGCGGTATTTCACCAGTTTATCTGGCATAAATGCAAGCCGCCCAAAATATCCTGCGCACAAAGCCAGCCACCAGTCATGCATGACCGCTTGATCGGAAATGGGCAAGGCTATTTCGAGCAAGGCACGGTTGCAGGCCATGGCGCAGCCTGTGACTTCGTTGCGTGAAATTAAGCGTTGTGGGTTTTGTTGGTCTGATGGGTGCAGTTGCATCATGTTGATGAATGAATCGGCGATTGGCTCGAGGGATGCATTTACGACGGCCAGATCGTGGTGAAGTAAGCTGGGTGCTTTATCTTTTCCTTCGAGTTGTTTTAACTCCGCAAGCATGAGTTCCAGCTTGTTGGGTTCCCAAACATCATCTTGATCGCAACAGAAAATGTATTCTGCGCCTTGTTTATAGGCCGCTGCCAGTAATGAAGAAAAATTTGCACGTGCAGA
>CBDTVF010000480.1:0-2493 GCA_965363775.1 uncultured Gammaproteobacteria bacterium | reverse complement strand
GTGGCAGTGCTTTGAGAGGTGCCTTGCCCAAAAAAAAACAGAATTCAGAAAAGGGCTTATGAACAATCAAAAAATAGACTGGCCAAGTTTTATCGCATCGGTCACCATCATCCTGGTTGCCAGTATCATGCTGGTATTGTTCCCGGAAAATGGTGCCCGGCACCTGACAGCTCTCTATACATTCATCAGTGGACACTTTGCGTTTGTCTATTTGCTGGCCGGCGTGGCGACCCTGTCACTATTGATATGGCTGGCAACCAGTAAATACGGAAAAATACGCCTGGCAGCCGGTGATGAACAAGCGGAATTTGGCGACCTGAGTTGGGCCGCCATGTTATTTTGTGCCGGTGTCGGTGCGGGTTTAATGTACTGGGCACCCATAGAATGGGCCTACTACATAGATGCTCCTCCATACGGTGCGAAAGTGGGTTCGGTTGCCGCTGCAGAATGGGCATCCAGCTACGGGATTTTTCACTGGGGACCAACCGCCTGGGCATTCTATTGCCTGCCAACCATCGCAATTGCCTACCCCTATTATGTTAAGAAACTCCCGCAACTCAGGCTCAGTACCAGCTGTTACTATTTCCTCAAAGGTAAAGAAGATTCCGCTGCCGCCCGTCTGATTGACTGGTTGTTTATGATCGGCTTATTGGGCGGAGCAGGTACATCGCTCGGTTTTTCCACACCGATGATTGCGGCCGCGGTGGGCAGGATCACCGGTTGGGAGACGAATTTCGGTCTGGAATTGGGCGTAGTGGCGGTATCAGTTGTTCTGTTTGGGGCCAGTGTCTGGATGGGTCTGAAAAAGGGCATCAAAAGACTTAGTGATATCAATATATGGCTGGCGTTTATTTTGCTCGGCTATATCCTGATAGTGGGGCCAACCATTTTTTTACTGAATACTTCAATGAACAGTATTGGCCTGATTGCACAAAATTTCATCCGCATGAATACCTGGACGAATGTTTTTTCAAATTCGGGGTTTGTTAAGGACTGGACTATTTTTTACTGGGCCTGGTGGATTGCCTATGGACCATTTGTCGGGCTATTTGTGACCAGGATTTCGAGCGGACGTACCATCAGACAGGTTATCTTTGGTATGTTGGTTTATGGCTCCTTCGGTGGTGCACTGTTTTACATGGTAGTGGGAAATTTTGGTCTGCATCTACAAACAACCGAAGCACTCGCTGTATCTTCGATACTCGCCAATGAAGGTGGGCCAGCGACTATCGTGGCCATTCTGGATCAACTGCCGTTCGCCACGTTGATCATCGGGGTATTTGCCCTCATTGCGTTGATCTTTTCAGCGACAACCTATGATTCTGCCTCATATATCCTGGCATCATGTGCAACCCGCAAACTTGAAGCAAAGGAAGATCCTGTCCGCTGGCATCGCCTTTTTTGGGCCTTTGCATTGGCCATATTACCTTTGACCCTGATGTTTATTGGTGGTCTTAAAACGATACAATCAGCAACCCTGGTCGTGTCTTTACCATTGATCATTGTCGGGGTGTTGATGGCCGTATCTCTCGTCAGGCAATTACAGGCCGACCATGGGCCGTCAACGAAGCTTGCTGTTTCCGACAAACCATCATCGAAGGACTGAATCTCATGCAGTTTACCGTTTCAGCACGTAGCAAAGCCGCAGCCCAGCCGATTCAACAATTCATCAAAAGTAACTTCAGCCAAGTCCCCGTGGAACAGATTGACAGTTTTTTCGGATTTACAACCCATTCCAGCTTGTACGGTGGGCGAATATGGGCACGCACAGAAATCAGCGAGTACGATATTCGTTCAATGTACAAAATGAATATCAATCTACGTTTGCCGCTGACCAACCACCATGTCAGCCGGCAGGAATACGAAGACAATATTCCATATTTGGAGAAATATGACCGACCGGGCAACTCAATCATCATTACCAATGATGACCTGGCGCGCTGGGTCAGGGCCGATTTTCCGACCTATCGACTTGAAGCCAGTGTGATCAAGAATATCATGAGTCTGAAAAAAATCGACGAAGCAGCAGAACTCTACGACACGGTCATTCTGCCGATGAGTTGCAATAATGATGAGAAATTTTTACGCTCGATCGAAAACAAGAAAATCATCACCTTGTTTGCCAATGCGGGCTGTGCGTTGACCTGCCCGTCAAAAATCTGCTACCCGAGTATTTCAAAAGCCAACAAAGTAGGTGATCCCAAGCTGTTTCGGTGCTCACAGGAACTGAAATATCGTGAACTGCTTGGTATGCTGGATTTTGATCTGAATTACCTGCAGGATCTGGGTTTCGATCGCTTCAAACTATTGCGTTCCCGTTCCGGTGATATGACCGGGTTTTGAGTATTGCAGAATGTTGCTCCTGACATTATCGTTACACACTAATTAAAGCGGCCCTTCTTATGCAAAGTGCAGATCCCCATGTCAATAATTCCCTTGCCAGTGTCGTCAAAGCCATGCGCGACGGCGATGCAGCAAAAGCCGAGTCCATTT
>CBDTVF010000479.1:0-2496 GCA_965363775.1 uncultured Gammaproteobacteria bacterium | reverse complement strand
CAAGATTTTGGTGCCTTCGGCGACCTTAGCATGACCCTCAATGTCAATCTTCGCGGAGCACCAACGATGACCGTGGAGGATTTCCTGGCTTATCGTGCCAATCCGCGCCCGATCATCGGCGCGAGCCTTAAAGTAGTGATGCCTACGGGCCAGTATAATCCTGACAAAGTGGTCAATGTCGGGGCCAATCGCTGGGCTGCAAGGCTAAAGCTTGGAACTGTAATTATCCTCAAGCCAAAATGGTTGATGGAGATTTCAGCAAGCACCTGGCTCTTCGGTGATGACGATGATTTCCTTTTTGGCAAAAAGGAACAGGATCCGGTTTTCGCCCTGGAAACCAATCTCATCAAGCGAATCCGCCCCGGGCTATGGGCTTCACTGGACGTAACCTACTATAGGGGAGGGAATCAGAGCATTGATGGAAACCTGCTTGAAAACAAGTTACACAATTTGAAGCTTGGAGGAACGCTGGTGGTGCCGATTCATAAACGCCATGCGATTAAGTTCGGCTACGCAAATGGTGTAGTCACCAGGTATGGTAATGACTTCAACCAATTTCTGGTGACCTACCAGGTTGTTCTAAAGTAGGATTCGCGGATTTCCTGGAATAGGGAGCAAACACGTTGATAACTCAATGAACATTTTCGGTCCACATTGCAACAGGGGGGGAATGGTTTGTGGTTTCAAAAACAAGTGCCGCCTTCTCTGGATCAGGATGTGCTACATGAAATGGATCCGGGCATAGCCCTTTTTGTGACGAAAGAATTTACCAGTATTGTTGTGGAATCTGGTGTAGAGTTCAAAAATCACACCCGGCAATCATAAATTCAACAATCTAAACAATATTAAACACTACGATGCATATACATTTTTTCGACAAAATTTCTATCGAACTCCTTTTCTTGCTGACTTTCTTGTTGATGGTGCTCATGTTGGAACTGGGTTTCCGTTTCGGGATCAATAAACAGACAAGACCAGTGAAGGCACAAACTGCCCAGGTCAGGGCTTTGATGGGAGCGACTCTGGGATTGCTGGCTTTCATGCTCGCATTCACATTTTCCACGGCCCAGACCCACTTTGAAAGCCGGATTCAATTTCAGATTGATGAGTCAATCCTGGCCAAGCACGCATTCATGCAAGCCGGTCTTGAAGATGAACCGTTACGAACCCAATCACGGTCGTTACTCCTGGAGCTTGTTGAAGGACGCGTGAAGCTCAATGAACTGGTGCGCGAGAAGCGCCAGAAAGAACTATTCCAGTTATTGAAACATGCTGAAGATATTCATCTTGAACTTTGGTCTCTGATAGCTGGAAGTCGACAGCCACCGGGAACTGCAACAGCCGACAAAAGTGAGAACGAAGCCCTTATGAACTCGGTTCTGAGGTTGATGGATATGCAAACTTTACGCGTCCAGGCCGCATTGGTTAACCGCATACCGGTGGTCATCTGGTTGACACTTTACTTTACTGCTGTGATGTCCATGGTCGTGGTCGGTTATCAAGCGGGTTTAACGGAAAAACGAAGCCCTGTTGCTACTTTTTCGCTGGCTCTCGCATTTTCCGCCGTGATGATCCTGATCATGGATCTTGATCGGCCTCTCCAAAGTCTGTTCGCATTGGACGTCGCTGTCATGCAGCAACTCGCAACTTTTATGATCTCTGCTCAATAGAGCGTTGGCCATGATGGCCTTTTTCGTCATTCTGGGTGGGGTGTTTTAAGGCCACCTTGTCATGAGAACGGTAGGAGAAGGCATCGTGATTTCATGAGGTGGAAAATTATGTAGATTATCATGGAGAGTAATTAAATCGTGGGTAACAAGTTACCCACCCTACAAGCAACAGGGAATGACGATATGAAGCACACACTATGGTTAATACTGATCTTGTTGGCAACCCTGACCGCTTGTGACAAGAGCGATAAGACTTTCATGGTGGGTACACTGGAGCGCGACCGGGTTGAGGTCAGTGTAGAAAGCAATGAACCCATCATCGCTATCCATGTGATCGATGGTCAGATGCTCAGAGCCGGTGACCTGATACTTGAACAGGACCCTGCCAGGCTGGAAAAACTGCTGGCACAACAGAAAGCACTCAGAGACCAGACCGCCGCACGTCTGGCTGAACTTGAAAGGGGCCCACGGACCGAGACCATCCGGGAAGCACGTGCGCAACTGGAATCCACCCAGGCTTCCGCCAAAAATGCCGCGGCAAACCTGAAGCGTGCAAAGGAAGTATTTGAACGTGATTTGTCCGATCAGCAAACTCTGGACCTGGCAACCACACGCCGGAAAACAAGCGCAGCTGCCGAAAAGGCTGCAAGTGAGTCGCTGGAAAGGTTATTGAATGGCACAACCGTCGAAGAATTACAGCAGGCGATAGCAGCACTGGAGGCAGCGGAAGCCGGGATCAACCGCATACAACTGGATGTTGAGCGTCTCAAGGTTTATGCACCCGTTGACGGCATGTTGGACAAACGTCTCTACCAGATAGGTGAAC
>CBDTVF010000478.1:0-2502 GCA_965363775.1 uncultured Gammaproteobacteria bacterium | reverse complement strand
GTCGACACTCGAGGCCACCGGCCTGTTGAAAATAGGTAAACTGGGTGACTTCCATGCCATTGAGCCAGACTTCCCAGCCCAAACCCCAGGCGCCCAGTGTCGGGGACTCCCAGTTATCCTCAACAAAACGGATATCATGAATAGCGGGGTCAATCCCAATTGCTTTTAATGAGCCTAAATACAGCTCCTGGATATTCTCAGGCGCAGGCTTCATGACTACCTGGTATTGATAGTAATGCTGTAAGCGGTTAGGGTTTTCGCCATAACGGCCATCCGTGGGTCGCCTGCTTGGTTGAACATAGGCGGCATTCCATGGCTCCGGTCCAATCGAACGCAGAAATGTAGCCGGGTGGAACGTGCCAGCGCCCACCTCCATGTCGAGTGGTTGAATCAATACGCAACCTTGTTCTGCCCAGTAAGTTTGTAGGCAGTTGATAAAATCCTGAAAAGTCATAAAATTCCGTGATCTGAAAACAGGTGATGTTAACCGCGTAGTATAGCCAACGGTGACCAAAGACAGAAGATGAATGGGTAAAAAGCTTTGAAACAGATAGCACTTATTAAAACCGGCAACACGATTGAGCAGATCAGACTTGTTCGTGACGATTTTGAAGCCTGGTTTGCACAAGGTATGGGCGTAACGGACCTGTTACAGGTAGATGTATTCAAATATCAGGCATTTCCCGCAGCAGAAAACCTTGCCGGGGTGATAATTACGGGTGCACCAGCGATGGTTTCAGCAAGGGAAGACTGGAGCGAGCAGACCGCCGCGTGGTTGGAAAAGACAGTGCACAAGGGTATACCGGTGCTTGGCGTTTGTTATGGCCATCAGTTGCTGGCGCATGCCCTGGGCGGGAAGGCAGGACCCAATCCTAATGGGCGGCAAATAGGAACAGTAAAAGCTGAATTGATTGATAGCGCTAAAGATGATCCTTTACTCGGATATTTACCACCCGCCTTTGCGGCGCAAGCCTCACATTCAGAAGTCGTGTTGGAGTTACCCCCGGGCGCTGAAAGGCTTGCTACCAGTCCACTGGATAATAATTTCGCGATTCGATTTACCGAAAACGCCTGGGGAGTGCAGTTTCACCCCGAGTTTTCCGGGACAATCATGTCGGAATACATCCGTTACAGGTCGGATGCCGTCCGTGAGGAGGGTTTGAATCCGGAGGAACTATTGAAAAAAGTCACTGAGACAGTGAAAGCAAACCTGGTTTTAAAGGTGTTTGCGGAATTAGTGAACAGTAAGAATAAACACCGTGTTTGATTAAGCATCGTCATTCCGGCGCAGGCCGGGATCTCGTCACACAGGCAGAGCGCCAAATAACTACGTAGGGTGGGTAACTTGTTACCCACGAGGACACTACGGTAATCCCCAACCGCAACGTGCGTCATTCAATACCCACCGGTCAAGACCCCAAGTTCAGGTTATTCGTGGGTAACAAGTTACCCACCCTACGTTCTCGTTACGGTTAAAGTAATTTTGAAAGTGCCAGCGATTAACGCTCTGCCAGCGTTACGAGATCCCGGCCTGCGCCGGGATGACGCGGTGCCCGTAATTAAGCCGGTTAACCCTTACTCAGCAGATTCAACCATAAAAACAGTACCCTCAACACCCGTAACCTTTATATGGGTGCCGGCAGGCATATCCGGTCCTTTAACCTTCCAGGTGGAATCATCCACGGTCACTTTACCCACACCGTTGTCTATGGAATCGGTGAGCGAGAACGTGCGTCCGATATACTGGTGCCCACGCCGGTTCAGGTTGGGTTGATCGGTCGTGATCGGACGGGATTCCCGGTATTTACGCCAGGCGACCACCGCGACAATGGAAGCAATGGCAAACAATACCAACTGGGTTTCTAACTCTATTGATGGAAATACCAGCAGGATCAGGCCAACGGCAGCGGCAGCAATACCCAGCCAAAGAAAGAAAAACGCCGGCGCCGTGAGCTCCAGGATTAACAGCAGACCGGCGAGTATCCACCAGTGCCAGAATACAATATGTTCAAGCCAGGCCATCATGATCAGGAGCTCCCTGTTCCCTTATCGCTTATCACGGACTTGGCGATTTCAGTAATCCCCGCCAGGCTGCCAAGAATACCGGTGGTTTCCATTGGCAGCAACAGTGTTTTCTGGTTCGGGCTGGTGGCAAACTCTTTCAGTGCATCGACGTATTTTTGTGCGACAAAGTAATTGATTGCCTGAACATCACCCGCGGCGATGGCTTCGGAAACCACGGTGGTGGCCCGGCCTTCGGCTTCGGCCAGTCTTTCACGTGCTTCGGCATCCCTGAAAGCCGCCTCTTTGCGGCCTTCTGCATCCAGGACAATGGCCTGTTTCTGACCTTCGGCCTTTAAGATTGCCGCCTGTCGGAAGCCTTCGGCCTCAAGGATATTGGCGCGTTTTTCACGTTCAGCTTTCATCTGACGGGCCATGGCATTGACCAGGTCCATTGGTGGCGTAATATCCTTGATCTCGATACGGGTTACTTTGAGCCCC
>CBDTVF010000477.1:0-2504 GCA_965363775.1 uncultured Gammaproteobacteria bacterium | reverse complement strand
TGGAGCGGGTGATGGGAATCGAACCCACGTGATCAGCTTGGGAAGCTGAAGTTCTACCATTGAACTACACCCGCATCATTGATGCTTATGTCAATTCTACTATGTCGGCCAGCTTAATTCAGCTTGCAAGCCCTTCCACATGGGCACGGCTTGCGGTTGCCAGTGCCTGCAGATCATAACCGCCTTCCAGGATTGACACCACGCGTCCCTGGCAACTGTCTGTTGACAGGTCACAGATTTCCTCGGTAATCCAACGGTAGTCTGCATCCTGGAGTTCTATCTGTGCCAATGGATCGCGCTGATGGGCATCAAATCCGGCCGAAACCAGGATCAGATCAGGTTCAAAACCATGTATGGCCGACAATCCCAGCGTACTCCAGGTTTTGCGGAAAGCCTGACTGCCATCACCTGCTGCCAGGGGCAGATTCAGAATATTGCCACAACCGGTTTCTTCAGCATGTCCGCTACCTGGATAAAGCGGCATCTGGTGGCTGGAGACAAACATCACCTCGGGGTTTTGCTCAAAGACAGCCTGTGTACCGTTGCCGTGGTGGACGTCAAAATCAATAATCGCTATTCGTTTGACGGCAATATTTTCAAGTGCGTGCAGCGCACCGATCGCGACGTGATTGAGCAAACAGAAACCCATCGCCCGTTCCGGTTCACTGTGATGACCGGGTGGTCGAACCGCACAAAAGGCCCTGAGTGCCTGGCCATCCAAAACCTGGTCAATGGCGAAACATAACCCACCACTGGCGCGAAGAGTGGCACCAACTGAACCCTGATTAAGGTATGTGTCAGCGTCAATAGCAACGCTTCCTTCCGATGGCTCCCGGGCTTGAATGTCATCCCAGAAATCAACCGGATGGACGCGGTGGATTTGCTCGGAAGTGGCGTAAGGGGCAGGCAGTTTTTGCAGGCCTTTAAGGCCCTCCAGTCCACCCAATACGGCTTTCACACGATGGCTGGAATCAGGATGTCTGGCGCCCGGGTCATGACGTAAACAGTCATCGTGCTGGATGATGATAGTGCTCATAGCTCGTTATACTAGAACAATGGCAGGTGCGATGTTTCTTTTACTTCTTCCATGACCACGTAGCTACGCGAGGAGTTGACCCACGGAAGTGAAAGTATCTTTTCCCCGAGTAGCCTGCGATAGGCTTTCATGTCCTTGACGCGGGCCTTGATCAGGTAATCGAAGTTTCCTGAGATCAGGTGGCAATCCATGATCTCAGGCAGACGCCGTGCTTCTTCACGGAATTCTCTGAAGGCCTCGGGTGAGTTGTGGGACAGGTCGATTTCAATAAAAACCAACACACTTGCATCGACAAGCTCCGGATCCAGGATGGCTGTATACCCGCGTATGTAGCCCTGTTTTTCAAGACGTTTTACCCTTTCAATGCAGGGTGTCGCAGTCAGGTGGACCTTGCGTGCAAGCTGCACATTTGAAATCCTGCCATCGATTTGCAGACATTGAAGTATCTGTCGGTCGATGCGATCCAGTCCCTTTGGGTTTCTGCTTTTCTTACTCATTCTAATCACTATAAAAGGTGTTCTAGTTAGAATAAAACACTGTCAAATCATTATCAATAGAGAATAAAACTGCTTTAATATCGATAAAATAGTCTTTTCACAAACTTAAAGGTGTAGTCATGAGAGTCGGTGTACCCAAAGAAATTAAGAACAATGAATTCCGCGTAGGCCTGGTGCCTGCTTCAGTTCGTGAGCTCGTCAATCATGGTCATGAAGTCTTTGTTGAAACCAACGCCGGCATGGGTATTGGTATGTCAGATGATGATTATGTGGCAGTTGGTGGACAAATACTTGCGGATGCAAAAAGTGTATTTGATACGGCAGAGATGATCGTTAAGGTCAAGGAACCGCAGGCTGTTGAGCGTGCCATGTTAAGACCTGACCATACCCTGTTTACCTATTTGCACCTGGCGCCTGATGCGCCTCAGACAGAAGACCTGGTCAAGAGTGGTGCCACCTGTATCGCCTATGAAACAGTCACTGACGATAAGGGAAGTCTGCCTTTGTTGGCACCGATGTCTGAGGTTGCCGGTCGTTTATCTATCCAGGCTGGCTGCTGGTGTATGGAAAAAGCTCACGGCGGTTCCGGTGTTTTGATCGGTGGCGTACCTGGTGTTGAGCCTGCAAAAGTGGTCATCATCGGTGGTGGTGTGGTGGGCTTCAATGCGGCCCAAATGGCGGTTGGCATGGGTGCAGATGTGACCGTGCTGGATCGCGATCTTGATGTATTGCGTTATATCGATGCTACTTTTGATGCCCGCGTACTGACGGTCTACTCCAATGCAGATGCTATTGAGCGTCATATTAAAACTGCTGATCTTGTCATCGGTGGTGTTCTGATACCCGGTGCGGCAGCGCCCAAACTGGTTACCCGGGAGCATCTTTCAATTATGCCGAAGGGATCTGTACTGGTTGACGTGGCCATTGACCAGGGTGGTTGTTTTGAGACTTCTCACGCGACGACCCACGAA
>CBDTVF010000476.1:0-2517 GCA_965363775.1 uncultured Gammaproteobacteria bacterium | reverse complement strand
CAGGTCTGGCAGCAGGCGGGAGATCACCGGCCACCTGGTTAAGGTATTCCAGTACCCTGGAGCGTGCCCAGTAAAGGTCGGTGCCATCCTCAAAAATGATATAAACAAAAGAATCACCAAAAAATGAGTAGCCACGTACGGTGACAGCACCCGGCACAGCCAGCATCGCGGTGGTCAATGGGTAAGTCACCTGGTCTTCAACAACCTGCGGTGCCTGTCCGGGGTAGTTGGTTTTGATGATCACCTGCACATCTGACAAGTCAGGTAGGGCATCAATTGGAGTGGTGATAATGGCCTGCAAACCTCCGAGCACCAGAATGCCGGTCATTAGCAGAACCAGGAAGCGGTTGTTTAACGACCACCGGATGATTGCTTCAATCATAACGTACCCTTGCGCTGATGATCGTGATCACTCTCACCCTGGACGTCTTCATCAACACCGGCGGGTTCAGGCTGATGGATCACCTTGATGATGTAATCTCCAACTTCGGACTGGCCCAGCGAGAAGTGAATGCTTTGCCCGATGTTGATAAGCTCCAAATCCGCGCCCGGTAAAACATCGAATTCCATGGTCATTGGGGCCCAACCCAGGGACTGAATAGGACCATGGCTAATTCGGATTCGACGGCTTTCTGCATCCACTGCTTTTACAATGCCATTGCCGAAGACTGTTCGGTGTTCTTCTCCGCTTGTTTCTGCCATACGATTGGCGTCAAGTCGTTGGATGCTACCCGCCAGGCTGGCTTCAGAATCAATCAGGAATTGAGCAGAAGTTACCACCTCATCACCTTCTTTAAGTCCGGCGATAATTTCCACCCAGTTGCCACTTTCAATACCACTCATGACCTCATGAACCGTATAGTTTCCATCACCGAGAGCAACCACGACCCGATCAGTGTCCTGACCACGAATCAGGGCCTCACGAGGAATACTCAATGCACCGGGATGGGGTTTGCCGAAAATTGTCACACGGGCGTACATATTGGGTTTCAAACGTTCACCGGGGTTATCGAAACGAAGTCGAACCTGCAGAGTGCGCGTCTTTGGATCCAGTACCGGATAGACGTAATCGACCCGCCCACTAAAGACTTCACCCGGCAGATAATTGAGCCGCGCCTCAGCAGATTGCGACTTCATCACCCAGTCTGTCTGTGATTCAAAAACCTCGGCCTGTAGCCATACGCTGGAAAGATCCACCAGGCTCATAATTTCGGTGGCTGGCTTGACAAAAATCCCTTCCCTGACATTGAGGCTGGTAATGGTGCCGTCCTGAGGAGCGAGAACTTGCATAGTGTTTGTAACTTTTGAGGTCTCCGCCAGGCGCTTGATATCAGCTTGCACCATACCCAGTGCCAACAGCTTCTCCTGTGTCGCAGCCAACATTTGTGCATCATTCCGACGCTTGGCCTGTACATATTCTTTTTGCGCATTAACTATCTGCGGTGAATAAATCTCAAACAGTAGCTGACCTTTCTTGACACGTTCACCTTCATTTTTGATCAGCAGACGTTCGATCCAGCCTTCGGTACGTAAATTGATCTGGCTGACAAGGCTCTCATCAAAGCCGACATAACCGGTAGCTTCCACATTACGCCAGAGTGAACGTCTTTCTGCCTTGCTGGTGCGTACACCCAGGCTTTGTTCGACAGCCGAACTGACGTGTACGGCATCACTGTCCGCACCCACTCCGGCGTACACCGGAACCAAATCCATACCCATGGGAGACTTGCCTGGTTCATCCCGGCGATAGGCGGGGTCCATGGGCGCAACCCAGTAAAGGATTTCCGGTTCCTTCTTTTCTTTCGCGTAAACCGGCACCAGGTCCATACCCATCGGTGATTTGCCTGGCTCATCGCGGCGGAACGCGGGATCCATGGGCGCAACCCAGTAAAGAACCTCTTTTTCGGCCGTCTTGGTGTTAGCGGTTTTGATACCGATTTCTTTGCCCAGGATGGTGTAGTTGCTGATCAGTACACCACCGGCGAGACCGACGACGAGGGCAGCGATTACTGACATCTTTGCCGCACCTGCTGATTTAATCTTCAGCTTCATGAGGATTCTCCTTGTAAATAGAGCAGACGTGCGCGGGTCATGATTTCTTCGGCACGCAGGTTTGCGTGGTCCAGTTTGAGTTCATATTCGCCGATCCGGGCACGCATCACATTGGTCAGGTCTCCAATCGCATCCTGGTAAGCTTCAAATGATGCTTCGGCATTGAAGGCGGCCTGTGGTAACAGGTTGTTCTCGTAAAGTTCGAGACGTTGCTGCTCACGGGTCAGTGCTGCGGTTGCCTCTGCAACCCGTGCTTTCATCAAGCGGTAAATATTGTCCCGCGTATATTGTGTGGCTGAGGTCTCGGCAATAGTTGATGCCAGTACCCGGTCCTGGCGGTTTTTGGTAAACAGCGGGATATCCATACTTACAAAGACCGATAGAAAATCACTGCGATTGCTACCATCAGTGTTCTGGCCACTGCGTCCGCCATAGGCCAGGTCTACGGTAAAACCGGGTTTGTAT
>CBDTVF010000475.1:0-2533 GCA_965363775.1 uncultured Gammaproteobacteria bacterium | reverse complement strand
ACCTGCGTTGGTGGCCTGGTACCCCGCGGACTTGAAGAACTCGCCGGTTTGGAAATCCCGGTCATTCTCGATTGTGCTCACGCGCTAACCACCACTTATCGCGACAAACACATATCCCATTGGGGGGATTATTGTTGCTTCAGCTTTCAGTCCATCAAACCACTGACAACCGGTGATGGCGGCGCACTGACGGTCAGGGATTCTGGTTCAGCGGATCGGGCAGAAAAACTGAAATGGTTTGGCATATCCCGCAACGCACTGCCTGGAGTTTCCCGCCTCAGGCACCAGATGACGGCGGACATTGAAGAGTGGGGCTACAAATATCACATGAATGATATTGCTGCCTCCATTGGCCTTTCAAATTTCGAATTGGCGTTGAGTAACATCCAGATCAGCCGCCAGAGTTCTGAATATTATTTGAGTGAGTTGAAGGGGTTGGATGTAGTAGAAACCATGGTGCCGCCTGCCGACTGCGAGCCTGATTGGTGGCTATTTGGAATGTTGGTTCGGGAGCGTGATCGATTGTTGAAATTCCTGGCCGACCATGGAGTCACGGCTTCGACGATGTGGGTACGCAATGACCACTACAGTGCATTCAAGGGTGAGGCAACCCGACCGCTTCCTTCACTAGATCGCATTATGGAAGAAGTCATATTTATCCCGAACGGCTTCTGGTTATCCGAAGCCGACAGGGAAAAGATTATTTCAGCTGTAAAAGCGTTTTACTGATCCGGTTCTAGTTCAGAAATGCGGAACAACCGGTCCACAAGATTCCTGGCGCTGTGGTGCTTTCTCCAGTCAGGCGCCTGTTCCATGATCTTCTGTCGTAGTTCTTGTCGATTTTCAACAGCATAGTCCAGGGCTCGCCGCAGATCGGTCGCCGAGTAGTTCTCGTAGACCACGCCGACACCTTCAGTTGCCGCTAATTCGGCCATAGATGTGCCCGCTGCTACGACCGGGATAATTCCCAGGCCAAGCGCTTGTGTGAACAACCCCGATGCAGAGGTGGCGTACACAGTAGGTCTGCTGGGTAAGGCCAAAACGTCCAGACTTAGTAGCAACCGATTGAAATCTAACTCATTGTATGCTTCTTCAATCAACTCGAAGTCAACGGAGTAATTTTTCAATGTTGCAAGAGTCAAAGCATGCTCTTTAGCAATGTCGCTGCCTACATGATCTACCTGGATTACTGCCTGGAAGTGGGTACAGTCTGTCTCCAGGGCCTCGACGAACTGTCCCAGGTTTTTTCTCCAATACCCGGCTCCTAAAATGCCGACCCGGGGTAATGAGTTGCTCTTGGGCATGATCTTTTCCTGGCTGATTCCGGGCCAGGGAGCAATAGTTGGAAGCCAGGAGACCGGCTGCTCGAGGTATGCAGATAAAAGGGGAGCAAGACCAGAAGTTTCAGAGACAATTCGCAATCCAAGCCGGTGGCCGATAGCCGCCAGTAGGCGCGTTGTAGTCGAGGCACGTTTTGATGCCGGTTGACGTATCCTCGTTTGCCAGCTCATGTATTCGAAGACTGGCCTTGATTTTGAAAACGCAGCGCACGCGACTGCACCTAAAAGTAATGGTGTTCGTCCGGCTAGTATCACTGGAATGCAGTCTGGATATCGATGAACAACAGGAATGGCGGTTAGTGCGAATATAATAATGGCGAAATGAAGTCTCTGAAACCAGGGGGCACTTTTCAAGCACCGGGGGGCTCTTTTCAAGCATCGGGAGGCACTTTTGAAGCGTGGTTCGACGATGACGCCTAAAGCTTCCAGTTGGGAGCAAAGCGATTTTTCCAACCCTTTCCTGCTGATGACCACCATCGGGATGCCTTCGAGTCGACAAACTGCGGCTATTTCCTTCAGGTAGCCGAAAAAGTGCCCACCCACGCCTGAGAGATCAGGCTCAAGAAATAGTAAGCCAGTGGGTTTGTACCCTTGTTGTTCACCCTCAATATCCCTGGCAATCATCAATCAGAATCTGGAACTGTTCAGCCAGACATCAACCCATCGAGTACTTTCACGGTAGTCGGCTTCAGCCTCAGCATCGCTTTTGCCCTGCGCTTCTAATGCGAGAGCCAGGATTGCGATGATGGTAAAATCCAGCTTCCGTCCCGTTTGTTTCGTGATGGACTGGCTGCGATCAACGTCTTTTCCTTCCTTGATACCATCGGGGGTGAGTTCAAATGCCCAGGCGAAAAACAAGGCAAATGGGAATCCGATCATCAGCAGCATCGGCATAGTTTTGAATACCCAGTCTGGTGCTCCGAACGTTTCCAGTAACAATTCGGCGACTTGTCCGATAACCAAGCAAGAACCACATAGGTTATGGCCACTTTAATTACGTTTCGGCGTTTGAATTCTTTAATAAATGACAAGGGCTGGCTTCTTTATGTCCGTTATTGCTGTTAAGCATAGTTGTTTCACGAAAAAATGCCAAAAGATTGATTGTGCCGCGTGGTTTGGCAGATAGCTAGTGGGCGGCTTCCGACTCCTGCTATACGCCGTGACTGGAGTTGTGGGGCCGGTGTCTGCCAGTA
>CBDTVF010000474.1:0-2546 GCA_965363775.1 uncultured Gammaproteobacteria bacterium | reverse complement strand
CCTGTTGTGCTGGTTGGAAAGGGTATCACCTTTGATACCGGTGGTATTTCACTGAAACCGGGTCCCAACATGGAGCAGATGAAGTTTGATATGGGTGGTGCGGCCAGTGTTATCGGCGCATTTGAAGCCTGCGCTGATATGCAACTGCCCATCAACGTGGTTTGCATTGTTGCGGCCGCTGAAAATATGCCGGATGGCGATGCTTACCGGCCCGGGGATGTACTGACATCAATGTCAGGAAAAACCATTGAAGTCCTCAATACCGATGCGGAGGGCCGTCTCGTATTGTGCGACGCATTGACCTACAGCCAGCGGTTCAATCCAACCGCATTGATCGATGTTGCAACACTGACCGGTGCCTGTGTAATAGCGCTGGGACACCATGCTTCAGCCATCATGAGCAAACATGATGACCTTGCCCAGGAGCTGATCGAAGCGGGCCAGACGGCAATAGACAGGGGCTGGCGTCTGCCTTTGTGGGACGATTATCAGCCACAGATCAAATCAACATTTGCTGACATGAAAAATGTCGGTGGCATGGGCGCCGGTTCTATCACGGCGGGTTGCTTCCTGTCACGATTTACCACGGATCAACGATGGGCCCATATTGATTGTGCCGGCTCGACCTGGATTTGGGGTGATGACAAGGGTTCCACCGGCAGACCGGCTGGTCTGCTGACCCAGTTCCTGATCAACCAGGCCGGTTAAGCCTGGTTCAGTATTATTCGTTCCATGTCCGACGAAACCACTCAACCCGAGCCTTGCCAGGTTGACTTCTACCTGTTGGGCGAGTCGGCACCAGAGGCGGGCAAACTGGCCTGCCGCCTGGCGTTGATGGCCTGGGAGAGAAAGCAGAATATCTTCATAATCGCCGCCACGGAAGCCGCCGGTGAGCAATTGGATGCATTGATGTGGCAATATCCCGAAGGCCGGTTTTTGCCGCATACCAGGACCGGCGACAAGGATTCCGGTAAGGCACCCGTTCATATTGGTACGCTTTCAGACTTGAATCCAACCGACGTGGTGATTAACCTCTGCCCTGAAGCCGTGCCACAACCTGAAAGATTCAGCCGGCTGTTGGAAATCGTTCCTTTCGCCAATGACGAAAGACAGGCCTCCAGGGTGAAATATAAAACCTACCGAAATTTGGGGCTAAAACCTCAAACGCATGAAATAAAGAAATAACGGAAAATAATGGAAAAGAGTTATCAACCGGACGCCATTGAAAGGCGTTGGTACCAAGTGTGGGAAGAGAATGGCTATTTCTCACCCAACCAGGAAGGCCAGCCATATTGCATTATGCTGCCGCCACCCAACGTCACTGGCAACCTGCATATGGGTCACGCCTTTCAGGATACCATCATGGATGTTCTGACCCGTTTTCATCGTATGCAGGGCGATTCCGCATTATGGCAACCCGGTACCGATCATGCCGGTATCGCCACCCAGATGGTGGTCGAACGTCAACTCGGTGAGGATGGTATTTCCCGGCATGATATCGGCCGGGAAAAATTTATTGAGGCCGTTTGGGACTGGAAAGAAGACTCAGGTGGCCAGATTACCAAGCAGATGCGTCGTCTTGGAGCTTCGGTAGATTGGGACAATGACCGCTTCACCATGGATGAGGATCTGTCACGGGCAGTGACCAAGGTATTTGTAGAGCTTTATCACGAGGATCTGATCTATCGTGGCAAACGCCTGGTGAACTGGGATCCGGTGCTGCACACGGCGTTGTCAGATCTTGAAGTCATCGCTGAAGAGGAATCCGGTCATCTTTGGCATATCCGTTACCCGCGTGTGGATGGAAAGGGTTATGTGGTGGTTGCCACCACCCGGCCTGAAACCATGCTGGGTGACACCGCGGTGGCCGTGAATCCTGAGGACGAGCGGTACGCGGACCTGGTGGGACTTGAGCTGGAATTGCCGCTCACCGATCGTGTCATTCCCGTGATTACCGATGACTACGTGGACATTGAGTTTGGCTCCGGTTGTGTAAAAATCACGCCCGCACATGATTTCAACGATTATGAAATGGGCAAACGTCACCAACTGCCAGTCATTAATGTTCTCAATGATGATGCAAGCATTAATGATGAAGCCCCGGAGGCTTACCGGGGCCTTGACCGTTTCGTCGCGCGTAAGCAGATCATTGCCGATCTGGAAGCCGCCGGCCTGGTGGAGAAAATTGAACCACACACATTGATGGTTCCACATGGCGACCGCTCGGGCGCCGTCGTTGAACCCTATCTTACTGACCAGTGGTACGTGAGCATCAAACCCCTTGCGAAACCGGCGATTGAGGCGGTGGAAAACGGTAGTATCCGTTTTGTCCCGGAAAACTGGAATAAGACCTATTTTGACTGGATGCACCGTATAGAAGACTGGTGTATTTCCCGCCAGCTATGGTGGGGCCACCGGATTCCCGCCTGGTATGGGCCGGATGGCAGCATTTATGTTGGCTATGACGAGGCAGATGCACGGCAACGCGGTGGCCTTGACGATGATGTACCACTAAGACAGGACGAAGACGTACTCGACACGTGGTT
>CBDTVF010000473.1:0-2547 GCA_965363775.1 uncultured Gammaproteobacteria bacterium | reverse complement strand
CGTACTGGCCGATTTTGACAAACTGGTTGGTAGTCTGAATGACCTGACCGGTGAAACGGCACAAAAAGAAGAGCTGAAAGCGCAATTATCCGGACTTGCTGCAGGCGTCGGGGACGCAATTTTCAATCGCGTCAACGAAATCAATCAACGCATCGCTCAGTCCAACACAGCAATTGAATCTCTCAGCGGTGGTGCGTTAATTGCGGCACAGGCGCACATCGACAGCATGGAATCCATCCGTATCAAGTATTACCAGGCATTGGTCAGTCACATGGTGAGTCTCAATACACTTGAGATGCCAACCCAAAGCCTGCACGACCGGCTTGATCCCGTTCTTTATTTGTACGCAGAAACCCTGACAGGACGTATCGAGTTGAACAGTGCCGCGCACAAGGAAGTTCAGTTCCGGGCTGGTCAGGAACCGGGTAATACTGATATCAAAGCAACGCTGATGCAACTCAATGCACGCCACAATGTAGATATCAACAGGTTGGAAACGATCATATTGGTGCTCGATAGCCTGCGTCTTGATAGTTCCGACTATAAAGCCGTCATGCTTCAGCAGACCGGTAGCTTATCGGTCAGTTTCTTTTCCATTAAGGCCTTGTCGACGGTAATTAAGGATGGTTGGTCAAGCATAAAAGAAGCCTTAAAGGCAAACTCTCCCGACATTCTGTTCCGCCTCTTGATGTTCATCGCAATATTGTTTGTTTTCAGAATTCTTTCTAGGATCACAAAGCGCGTGGTTAAGGCCGCCAGCGACCGTTCATCCTTAGATATGTCAGCCCTGCTAAAGAGGATACTTATCTCAACCTCTGGCGGGATCGTCATGATCACCGGTATATTAATGGCCCTGTCACAGATAGGCATATCCCTGGCACCAATGCTCGCAGGCCTGGGGGTCGCAGGCTTTATCGTCGGTTTTGCCCTGCAGGATACCCTGGGTAATTTCGCCGCTGGAGCCATGATTCTCATTTACCGACCCTTCGATGTTGACGATATTGTTGAAGTAACCGGTGCATTCGGGACGGTCAAAAAAATGAACCTGGTATCCACCACGATCACGACACTCGACAACCAGACCCTGGTGGTCCCAAACAGTAAAATATGGGGTGATGTGATCAAAAATGTCACAGCCCAGAACATACGCCGTGTGGATCTGGAGTTTGGTATCGGTTATGACGACGATATTGAGCACGCTGAACGGATACTGACAGATATCGTGTCAGCCCATAAGAAAGTGCTCAAGGATCCCGAACCCAACATCAAGCTACATACGCTCGGTGACTCTTCTGTCAATTTCATTGTCCGTCCATGGACAGAGACTGATGATTACTGGGATGTCTACTGGGATATCATGCGTGAAGTGAAAGTGCGCTTTGACCGCGAAGGTATTTCCATACCTTTCCCACAGCGCGACGTTCATTTATATAACGAGGAAAAAGCATAAAACTCATCATGATCCTGTTTGCCGACATGGGATCAGGAGTGACGAGGGAGAATCTCATCAATGGAGACTGTAGGTGCCAGTAAAGAAACTCGCATTGGCCGCTTTCCTGGTCATCATGCTGCTGCTCTACTTTGTCGGTGGTGGTGAGAAGTACCTCAGCATTGACCTGTATCAGAATCTGTTTGAGACTTCGCCGCTGGCAACAGCGGCGGTGTTTTTTATTGTTTTCCTGGTTGGCGCCAGTTGTTCATTGCCCGTCACCGGTGTTATGTCAGTGGCCAGCGGTGTTGTATTTGGAACCCTGATCGGTTTTCTTATCTCTTCGGCGGCAACTTGCCTGGGTGGAACAGTTGCACTTTACGCCACGAGATTTCTTTTCCGTGACCTGGTGAAAAGACGGTTCAGTGGTCAAATTGAGATGGTTAACAAAGGTATAGACAAAGAAGGTGCCTTTTACCTGTTTGGTCTGAGGATGATACCCGTCATCCCGTTCTGGTTATTAAACCTGGTGATGGGTTTGACCTCGATGAAAGTGCCCGTGTTCATGTTGGCAACGCTGTTCGGAATGGTGCCGATATTGCTGATTCTCGTTTATACAGGAAATGAGTTGGGTGAAATAGAATCCTTCAGTATGGCGACCGTTCTAACCCCGGATCTGATCATTGCACTCGTTTTGCTGGCAAGCTTTCCCTTTCTTGCAAAAGTCATCGTCGGCTTGATGCGACGATACAGAGCTAAAGCTTGATTATCCGGATCATATCGGTTCCGCCACTTAACTGGGTATGTCCCGCAGTCACGATAACCGAGTCTCCGGCTTGCGCATATCCCATTTCCTGGACACATTTTTCGGCAAACTCGATTTTTGCCCGATCTCCTGGTTCCCCGGTATAGGTAACCGCATCTACACCCCAGTTCATGGAGAGTCGCCGCGCCACCCGTTCCGAGCCGGATATAGTCAGAATCGGGCACTCTGGCCGGTGTTTTGATATCAGACGTGAGGTAAAACCCGTCTCACTCAAGCTAATTATCGCAGCCGCACCAAGGTCTTTCGCCATGGTTGTCACTGCACCGGAGATGGCCTCTGTAACGACATTGGC
>CBDTVF010000472.1:0-2554 GCA_965363775.1 uncultured Gammaproteobacteria bacterium | reverse complement strand
CGTAACTTGTTACGCACGATAAACAACCATGTTACGCACAATGAAAAATCAACACCCGTGCGTAACAAGTTACGCACCCTACGGGAGATTGTTGATGGTTTATACCCCCCAACAGGGGAATTGTGAAAAGTACGTGTCTTAAGGAGTAACACTGATGGCATTTATTAACGTGGTTTCACCGCAACAGGCAAGTGGGCGCCTGGAAAAAGTCTACAAACGTGTGCGGGCACCCGATGGCCAGGTGGACAATGTATTGCAGGTTCACAGCTTGCGACCACATACGTTGGAAGGCCATATGGCCATTTACAAGGCCGCGTTGCATCACACCAGCAACTGCCTGGCAGAGTGGTACCTGGAGGCGATCGGTGTTCTGGTCAGCCGACTGAATGGTTGTAACTATTGCGCGACTCATCATGCCACTGGTATGGAGCGATTGCTGAAGGCCGCCTCACTGGACGCAAAGGCCTATCGATCGGCCCTGGATGAAAACGAACCCGGTGAGCCATTCACAAACCGTGAGCAACTGGGATTGGCCTACGCACAAAAGCTGACACACACGCCCGGAATGATAGAAGAGTCGGATATCGAGGCGCTGCGTGATGCAGGTTTTAATGATGGTGAAATCCTGGAAATCAACCAGGTGACTGCCTATTTTGCCTATGCCAATCGCACGGTAACCGGCCTGGGGGTTAATGCTGAAAATGAAGTGTTGGGTCAGTCTCCGACCACCAGTGGTGATGGTAGCGGCTGGTCACACGGGTAGGGTGGGTAACTTGTTACCCACGGGCATTTTGTTTAAACCTCGTGGGTAACAAGTTACCCACCCTACGGGTAAAAAATCAGCGGCAATCTGCAGGAAGCCCGGCAGTGCTCAAATCATAATTATCCGGCCCAATCACTGTTTGGATCTGTCTTAAGGCGTCTTCTATAGATTTCCACTGGTCATTGGCCAGTTCAGGGTCGAAAGATCTGACATTTTCGTCCTCAGCAGTATATCGCCAGGCATGCACGGGGACTTCAAGGGGTGCAAAAGTCTCTTTAATTGCATCCAGGTTTTTCTGCTTGTCATCGGTCACGACGATAGCGTCCGGCATCGGTGTACCGGTCTTTTTCAAAAGAGACAGCAACATCTGACCCTTATGCTGACCAGCAGTCAGGAATACACCATCCTGATAAAGTGAGAAACGCCCATCCTTGACAGGTATGAAAGGTTTTTCGTACCCACCGGCTGGGCCGATGGCCGTATAATTGAAACTATAACCACTACGACGTAATTCTCGAAAAGTCTGCAGCTCAAACTCCATGCCTCGGGAAGTCAGGGCGATAACCGGGGCGCCGAGATCCTGTATGGCCTTGACCTGCTCTGGCCCATCCGCCTGGGTGTTTCGCATTGCACTGACAAAATACAAGGCACCCTGAACAGCAAAACGGTTACCGACACTGTCGGGGTTGCAGCGATCATCCTTGCCAAGCTCTTTTTGCCACTCATACCACTGGTCTGCACCCAGTCCCTGCTCCATGGCCAACAGTGTATTGTCGATATCAAAGACCACCAGCACATCTTCTTTTCCAACCTGGTCAATGAGTTCGACGATGTCAGTCTTGACATCGGCCAGATCGGCTGTCTCGCTGTCCAGGGCTTCAATTGACCCATTGGACCAATCGGTTTGTATATTGACAGTACAGGCAGTCATGACAATGGTGCTGAACAGGATTATCGGTCGAAAGAGCTTGTTGATGTTTTGCATGGGCTTATGTTACGACATTCCTGTCTTACTTTCTGCAGGTCAAACACATGTTTTTCAGTCAGCAAAAAATCGCTTCAATAAAGGAATATCAACAAAAGTCGATTCGCCTGCGTCACCGCTTGGTACAGTGAATTCATTGCCAGGTTCACCCAATTGATCGAGCACAATTTTGGCTCCGGTGAAAGACTGTTGCCTGGTGTAATAATTCACACTGACGTATGTTTCAACATCCCAGTGCCAGGGTAACCCCGCTTCTTCAAATGCTTGATTAAAAGCCACGCGGTGACCATTCCTCTCGGTATCAGCGAGTGTTCCGTCAACATCGAATATCAGGGCTTTAAGTTTATTCATGATGGATCAGTTGATAGACTGGGCAGATGAGTAAAGTCTATCCAGAACTAACGGAAAAAGTTTCCCCGGCAACAAAATGACAGGTTCTCTATCCATTCAACAAGCCAGAAAACTGGTGTTACTGTCACAGAGACTGCCACCTGCTGGACAAACCGGTAGTGCACAGGCAGCCACGTTGTCAGCTATTGAACACCTTGGCTATGTCCAGATCGATACGATATCGGTCATACAACGTGCCCATCATCATACATTGTGGAATCGCAACCCCCGTTACAAAACCACTCACCTGAACCAGTTGCTCATCGACAAACAGGTTTTTGAGTACTGGTCACATGCCGCCGCTTATCTGCCCATGTGTGACTACCGTTACAGCTTATTCCGTAAACAGGCCATAGCAAACGGTGATCAGAAACACTGGTATGAACGAGATGAGCAGTTGATGAAACTGGTGCTCA
>CBDTVF010000471.1:0-2561 GCA_965363775.1 uncultured Gammaproteobacteria bacterium | reverse complement strand
CGCCAAGCGCGCCGGTAACAATCCCGACTGCACTCGTCGTCAGCCGGCGCTTGCGCCACTCAGTATTACTGTGACCATCCCGGTGCTCAATGCCGCTATTATCTCTTTTCCGATGGCTTCCGGTACCGGTGGCTCTGATCTTTCAGTGACCTGGGATGGCAGCACTGCCGGCACCTCCACTGACACTATCAACATTTGCGTGGGTACAGACAGCAGTCTCGGAGTGGATGTAGTGGCCACCTCCACCAATTCCTTCCAGGTAACTGATGGCACAACACCAGTGCCTTATACGCTTAGCCTGGACGGAGACGATATCACCGACGGCAGTTCCTCTATCACTGCGGCCAATGCGACAGATCTGTTGTGCGCTGCTTCAGATATTCCACTCGAATTAGGGTTTTCGAATGCGACTCTGGCTACTACGCCCACGGATGGCGTTACACCTTTTCTGGATCAGGTGACATTGACGGTGACGCCTCAATAAACTGGGCAGCCGCTTGCGGTTCTACTGGCAGCGGAGGTTTCCTACTGAGGCAACGCCATTATTGGCAACGATTTCCGGAAGCTTCACGGTACACAGTGAGTTTCGTGTCTGGACCTGAAACTCTGTCACACTTTCTATAATCTCAGCCTGGAAGACTCCGAACTCGTCAGTTGTCGCAAGCCCGGCAACGCCCTTTAGCAGGCCATTGGCCACTGGTTTGCCGGTCGAGTCCTGAATTCTGCCGAAGATAATATTCACCTTGTCCGCCTGCCAGTTGAGCGTAACCACATTGCCTGGGTACAGGGTGACCTCATGTTCTTTATCATCAAAGTAGACGAAGTCATTTCCTCGCACATTGAGGCGAATAGAATAGGATTCAAATGGTCTCAGGCTGAGAACGGTTTTTGTTCCTGCCCTGGCGGTGCCCATTCGGCCACCATTGACGATGATGTCAAAGAAGGAGTCCCCAGCATCGCCTCGCAGATCAATAACCACTGCCGCCTGATTTTGTTCCTTTCCGCCAATGGCAAGCTGGTCTTTTGCAACGATGAAGCTGGTAGAGAGATTGCCATTGTAGAAATTGGTGGTAGTGCCATTATCGCGGTCGACATGTTCCGCCTGTGCTCTTACACGGCCATAACGGCCACCCCAGTCGCTGGAGGCACCAAAGGAATTAAGATCATCGTCCACTCTGGCGTTAATACCAACGCGTAAATCCGAGGACATGAGTTCCCGGCTGTCCCAGTCGGCACTGGCGCTTAGCGCGCCATATCTGTCGGTGTCATTATCAGAGTCTACATAGTTGTATTCCGGTCGAACCAGGTAGCTCAAATGATCCTGGTGCATTTGCCATGATAGTGTCGCCAATACAAAATTATCATCATCACTGTGGTTGGCCTGAAATCTGAAATCGGTGCTGCTGCGCGCGCTCCTGAACACTTCAAAATCAATGCTGGCCGAATAGTCAGTGACGGAGTCTTGCTGCGGGCGATCGATATTACGAATGCTGGCCGAGACATTTGTGATACCCCAGGGCAGGTCCAGTTTCAAGGTTGTCTGCTCCTGTTCTTCACCAATCAGATTAATGGCGCCGTAGTCAGGTTCCGCGCCTGATAATACCTCATCACCGTCATCCCATATCTTGCGAAAAGTGCCTACCAGCCAGGCCTGGTCAACATTGAAGCGCAGCTCGGTGTTAAATCCGTAGCGATCATACCTGGCAAGTGCTGTAGACAGCTGAACATCATAGTGCTCACCTAACCCAAACCAGCCAATTTCGACCACCGAATCATCTTCTGTTGCAGATAGACCTCCGAAAACCGCATTATTGAAATTCAGGCGGGTATTGATGCTACCCCGAAAAATATGATCGTCAATTGTTTCCGGTAGCGTGTCACCTTCGGCGAACTCAGTCACTTGACCCAGTTCGATAAAGTAAGAGGGGTCACCCTCCGGTGGCAGGCTGTTGTTTTTTACATAGAACTGGGTTTCAATGCGCTCTCCTCCGGAATCCCGGATTCGCAAGGTAATATCATAGGCGCCACCCGGCAGTGCGGAAGTATCTAAAATCTGGTTTCCGGCATCATATATACGGGAAGAAACCAGCCTTTCGTCCTTGAAAATTGCAACCTCGCCACGGCTTTGCAGGAAAACCTGAATTTGCCGGCCTGAAGTTTGTCGTTCGTCTTCACGGGTATCAAGCGAAGTGCCGATTCTGGCACCCACCACACTGGTTTCCGAGGTGAAACGTAAGTCACCGTTTATCGTTTGAAAGTAACCGCCAAGATAGCGCATACCCTGCCAGTCTCGCTGCGCAACCAGTGTATCTATTTCGAAGTTACTGTCATTGTCAATATTGGAGCTCATCTGTATGGCGTTTTCTTTATAGCTTAACAAGCTGAGAGCATATAGGTTCTCGACCGTTTCACTTCCAGGTGCATCGTTCCCTGCAAAGGCATAATTGAAGGTCTGCAAGAACGACAAGCCTCCATCTGACGGCGGTAAATATTTGTCCTGGTTTGCCTGGGTAACACCAAGGAGGTTGGGGTTAATAAAAAGGTCGGCTCGAAATTTATCA
>CBDTVF010000470.1:0-2564 GCA_965363775.1 uncultured Gammaproteobacteria bacterium | reverse complement strand
TGGTTTGGTCTCCTTGTAGTCCCAGTCGAGCCCAAGCAGGCCAGGATTGTCCTGATTGATTTTGGCTTTGAGGATATCACGCCATTGCGCGAGTTCATCATAGGTGCCGCCACCAATGACAAACTGCACCGGCTTCTGAATACGTGCTCCAAAACCCTGACGCATTACCACGAACGAGCGGACACCGGGCAAATCACTGAGTTTTGCCTTGATTTCATCCATGATCTTCCAGGCGGAGCGGCGTTCGTCCCAGTCGTTCAGTACCACGATCATGATGCCGGTATTGAAAATGGCCACACTGCCGAAACTGCGTGGCGCCCTGACCAGCAAACGTGACACCTCACCCGACTCAACCATCGGCATCAAGCGCCGCTCTGCTTCATTCATGTATTGCTTGATGTATTCGTAGGAGGCACCTTCGGGCCCGTTAACCAGCACATAAAAAGCGCCGCGGTCTTCTTTTGGCGTGTATTCATCGGGTATGTGCGTTAAAAACCAGGATGAGGCTGAACCTACGCCGATAAACACCAGCACAATAATCCACTTATGTTTCAGCGAAGCCGCCAGCACCACGTGATAGCCGCGTTGCAGGCGCTTGAAACCAGCATCGACCAGTTGCGTTGCTCTATTTTCTTTTTCACGCGGGCGCAGCACCTTGGAGGCCAGCATCGGAGATAAGGTCAGTGCAACGAAACTGGAAAATGCGACAGCCGCAGCCATGGTAATCGCAAACTCGGAGAACAAACGACCGACATCACCTTGCAGGAATGCAATCGGTACAAAAACAGATACCAGTACAACGGTGGTAGCAATAACAGCAAACCCTACCTGGCGTGTACCGCGAAAGGCGGCGACCAGGCGTGTTTCGCCGTATTTATCCATACGTCGATGGATGTTCTCCAGCACCACGATTGCATCGTCCACCACCAGGCCAATAGCCAGCACCAGTGCAAGCAGGGTCAACATGTTGATCGAAAAATCCAGTGCCAGCAATACCAGTGATGTCGCAATCAATGAGACGGGCACGGTCACAGCAGGCACCAGTGTCGCACGCAAACTGCCGAGAAACAGATAAATAACCAGTATCACAAGGCCTATGGTAATACCGAGAGTTTTGTAAACTTCCTTGATCGCACCTTCGACAAATACCGAGGAATCATAGCTCTGCGCAATAGTCATACCCTCGGGCAAGGACGGATTCAGGCGTTCCATTTCCGCTTTGGCGGCTCGCGAAACCGTCAGCGTGTTAGCCGTGGATTGCTTGATAATGCCAATACCAACCATGTGTATACCGTTGCCGCGGAAAAACAGGCGGTCCTCTTCCGCAGTGCGTTCAACACGTGCAACATCGCCCAGGCGGGTCAGGTGATCATCACTTCCCTTGGCTATGACCAGGCGGGAAAAATCGTCTGTGGTTTGAAACTGACGTTTAATGCGCACGGTAAACTGACGCTCTATGGAGTCGATGCTGCCCGCGGGCAACTCTACGTTTTCAGTGCGCAGGGCATTTTCCACATCGGCTACGGTTAAACCGCGAGCGGCCAGCTTGTTTCTATCCAGCCAGATGCGCATGGCATAGGACTGCTGGCCGCCGATGCGCACCCGGGCCACACCGTCCAGTACCGAGAAACGATCGATCAGGTAACGCTCAGCATAATCAGTCAGTGCAGGTACAGACAGGCGATCACTGGCAAGATTAAGCCACATGATGACATCGTCATCACTGCTGGCTTTCTGGATATCCGGTGGTTCGGCCTCATCCGGCAGGTCAGCGAGTACACCCGAAACACGGTCACGAATATCATTCGCTGCCGCATCGACATCACGTTCAACATCAAATTCAACGGAGATTCTCGAGCGTCCGTCTTCACTGCTGGATTCGATAAAGCGTATACCTTCAATGCCGGCAATACGATCTTCAATAATGCGGGTGACCCGACTCTCGACCACATCGGCGGATGCGCCGCGGTAAACAGTATCAACAGAAACAACCGGCGGGTCGATGTTGGGAAATTCGCGTAAAGGCAGACGGTCAAAAGCGACCAGGCCAAACGCGATTAACAGCAAAGATATAACTGCTGCCAGTACCGGGCGTTTAACTGAAAGGTCGGACAGGATCACGTTATTTACCTTTGTTGTTCTGACCTTTTATGATGGTTGCAATATCAACGCTACCATCATCAACAGCCAGCACATCGAGACTGTCACCGGGACGTAGCCTGCTGTTGCCGTGAGTTACAACATATTCATCAATACTCAAGCCAGCCAGAATTTCCACATAGCCTGGCAGACGAATGCCAATTTCCACGTCTCTTTTCTCGACGGTGTCCTTGCCATCCTTATTGACACGAACCATCACGTACTGCCTGTTTGCCAGTGGCATTAACGCTGCTTCCGGTATGACTATTGCCTGGCGTGTATTGCGCAACAGGTCGACCTGCATCAGGATACCGGGGAGGATTCTGCCATCGGGGTTCTGCAATACCGCACGCACCTGAACGGAGCGTGTCACCGGATCAACGCGGCTATCAATACTTTTAACTTCACCCAGGTATTCTTTATTA
>CBDTVF010000469.1:0-2568 GCA_965363775.1 uncultured Gammaproteobacteria bacterium | reverse complement strand
TCAGAACCCGCGGAATTTCAAACCAAAACGGTTAACTTTTTTGATTCCAATGGCGAGCTGCAAGGCTACAAGCGCGATCTCTACGAAGGTGGTATTCGTGTGCCCATGATCGCTCACTGGCCGGGGCATGTCCCCAAAGGAAAGACAAGTGAAGCCCTTTGGAACTTTGTCGACATTATGCCGACCTTTGCCGAGCTTGGCGGCGCCCCCTGCCCGAAATTGTGCGATGGAGTCAGTGTGGTCAGCGCGCTGTTGGACCATAACAAGCGTTACGACAGTCGATTCCAATACTGGGAGTTCTATGAATTCGGGTTCAAGCAAGCCGTGCGTTGGGGCAAGTGGAAAGCCGTTCGCTTTGGCTGGAAAGGTCCCATCCTTCTCTTTGACATGACGCAGGACATCAGTGAAGCGAAGGATATTGCCCAAGGCCACCCCGAAATCGTTATGCAGATCGAAACCTATCTCAAAACGGCTCGCGTTGAAACGCCGAACTGGCCAGATGAGATGTTAAAGCAGGAGTAACTTTCTTAATAGCTATAAAATGAAGCACTATTCTTATGAGAAGAAACATACTATACAGATGGCTTGTGATAACGGGAATACTTGTTATCAACCTTACTGGTTGCCATACTCCGGAAAATGCAGATAACCTGAGCTGGTTGGAGCAGTACAACGTTGTCTGGACAACCCAGAGTGACAACGCAGGCGGTTCCATGCCTGTTTCGGGTGGAGACATTGGCCTGAACGTATGGGTGGAGAATAACGATTTGATGTGTTACATGGGCCGTGCAGGTTACCGTGACGAGAACGGTGCCATATTGAAACCGGGCCGGGTAAGGTTGAAGCTTACTCCAAATCCCTTTGAAAATGGTACATTCCGGCAGGAACTAAAAATTCGTGAGGGATATGTATTAATCAACGGAGCACTTTCTGATGGCAAGACGGTTGAAATAAAGGCATGGGTGGAGGTCTCCCGGCCGATTGTTCACATGGACGTTAAATCCGAAAAGCCGATTCAGGTTGAAGCCACCTACGAATCGTGGAGAACCGAGGATACTGAGCTGCCCAATGATCCCAGCAAATATGATCGTCGTGCCATGTGCATGATGAATCGCGATACCTATCAGGGAAAGGTCTTTGTTTACAAGGATGAGATTCGCGCCACTGAGAAGTTTGTTCGCTTCAATCACCGGGTCGACAATGCCAGGGGAAGTTTCAATTTCCAGGTGAAGCAGCAAAACCTTGAACCGGTCCGTGATCAACTCGTAAATCCAATGGAAAACCTTTTCTGGGGCGGAGCGCTGGTGGGTGATAACTTCGCTCTGGCTGGAGACACAAGCGGGAGCTACGCCGAAACCCCGTTCAAGGGTTGGAGATATATCAGCAAAAAACCACAAAGGACTCATCGCGTACGGGTTTGCCTGTACGTTGATCAGGTTGAGAATCAGAATACCTGGGACAAAGCACTACAAGAACTGGTCGACCTGTCACCAGAAGAAGATATACAGGCCTGGGAAGAAAATCAGCAGTGGTGGGCTGGATTCTGGAACCGAAGCCACCTGGTTATCAATTCCGGCCGTGGTAAAGAGGATGCAGGCTGGCGCATTGGACGCAACTACCAGCTTTTCAGATACATGTTGGCAAGTAATGTAAGCGGCCGCGAATCAACCCAGTTCAATGGGGGTCTTTTTACCTTTGATCCCCTCTATGTAAACGGCAGGAAAGGTCCTGGCTATACTCCCGACCACCGCCAGTGGGGTGCAGGATTCACAGCCCAGAATCAGCGTATGATGGTCTGGCCACTTTTGAAATCGGGCGATTACGATATGATATCGCCTGGATTTAGCCTATATCTGGATGGCCTACCCAATGCCATGGCGCGTGTGCGGCACTACTGGAAACACGATGGTTGCTGCTTCACAGAACAAACAGCAAATACCGCATTGCCAGGTTCCGCAATGTATGGGTTCGATCAGACCGGTGGACGCAGCCGGCCAAAAGAACTCGAATCAGGCCTACAGGTCAATGCGGCATGTATCCATATTTACGAGTCGCAACTGGAGTATGCCTGGCTCATGCTACGCTTCTATCAGTTCACTGGAGTGGATCTGGCCCCGTATTTAGAGTTTATTGAGCAGTCCGTTATCTTTTATGATGAGCATTACCGCTTTCGTTGCAAGCAGCTTACCGGAAAAGAGCTGGACGAGAATGGCAAACTGGCTATCTATCCTGCCAATACCCTGGAGCATCATACCGATGCGCGTAACCCAACAAGTGTGATTGCGGGGCTGAAGCGCGTCCTTAGTGAACTCATTAGCCTGCCGGAGCAGTACACCTCTACTGAAAAGAAGAAACGTTGGCAGACCATCCTGGATCGCCTGCCGGAGATGCCAGGCGATAACAGTTTGGAGTTTGGTGGTCAGTATTTAAAGCCGGCCGAAAACCATGCACATAGAAGCTGGCACTGTCCAGAGATGTACCCACTCTATCCCTATGAACTATATGGCCTCGGATTTCCCGATCTGGAGCTGATGAAGCATACTTCACTTGCCACAGGACAGCACCGAC
>CBDTVF010000468.1:0-2570 GCA_965363775.1 uncultured Gammaproteobacteria bacterium | reverse complement strand
GGAGAAGAAGGGTTGTGGCCGGAGGTCGGGCGCTATGTGAACATGCCAGGCTATAACCGGCCCAGGGAATTCGAGCTAAAATTCAGGAAAAATTTCGATTGGTGATATCCTGTACATGATGCCGGCTTGCGGCGATAAATCACGGTAAGGTATGACCAGACTCGTTGCTACCTCGGTAGTCAGGGGAAGCCAGCAAGGTGAAAGCCATGGTGGCGTATTCCTGATAGATCTTGTCGATCAGGAAGTCCGCCAGGTCATCGACTGGAATACCATGGATATCGATTGGCGTGGCCGCGGTGCCGACCGTGGCTTGCGTGGCATTGCCTTTTACAAAGAAACCATCTTTATTGCAGCCAGCGATGAGTTATTCGCCTACAACCCCGACTTCAGCCTGCAGTGCTCCTGGAAAAACCCCTACCTGAAACACTGTCACGAAATTTCTGTCTACCAGGGCCAGGTGTTTCTCTCCTCCACCGGCTTCGACAGCATACTGGCTTTCGACATCGAGAAGCAGAAGTTTCACTGGGCGCTAAACGTGGAACCAGGAGAATTCAAATTCCTCGGTAAGGTTTTTGATCCCATGTCTGAAGATGGCCCGTTGATGCTCAACAGGATGCATATCAACAGCGTTGTCGCCAACCAGGATGGTATGTACATCGCCGGCTTGAAAACCGGCGGGATGCTTCATTTCAATGGTAAAAAGGTCAGTATGAGTGCCACCTTACCCAGGGGAACCCATAATGCCCAGCCATACCGCGAAGGTGTACTTTTCAACGATACTGAAGCGAACGCTGTGCGTTATGCATCGCTGGATTCGGAGCAGGAACGCGCCTTCAGGGTACCGGTATTCCCGGCAGACAAATTGACCGGCATGAGGCAGGATACCAGCAACATCGCGCGCCCTTCGTTCGGGCGTGGCTTATGCGTGGTGAAAGATGGACTGATTGCTGCAGGTTCTTCGCCCTCGACCATAGCACTGCACGACATGACCAGTGGCGAGACGGCCCTTTCTGTCAGTCTTTCCACTGACGTCAGAAATGCCATTCACGGCCTCGAAGTCTGGCCGTACTAGTGATCTAGTCAGATTTAGCTGGAAGCGTCCCGGACACTACGGGGTAATTCGTCGATGATGTCCTTCAGTTCTTCCTGCCACAGGGTCAGGTTATCCCCGTACTTTTTCCACAAGCCAAGGGCACTGGTGTAGATGGGTTGACGCACCTGCTCTGAACTGGCTGTTTTGACAGGTCGCGCGGTTTCATAAAAACGTAAACAGCTTTCCTCGAATTCCAGGCCGCAGAAATCCAGTATGCGCCGCACCTGGGCTTCCAGGTTGGTCACGGTATCTTCGTAGTGAACATCCAGCACTTGCCCGGGAAGAACTTCATGCCAGTGCGTCATCATTTCGATGTAACAACGATAAAACTCGGCCAGTTCCACCGTGTCGTAAGTAAAGGGCTGACCCTTTGCAAATAACTGCTTGTAAACGCCGAGCAGGCTGTCCATCGGGTGACGCCGCGTGTTGATGATTTTTGCGTTTGGCAAAATCAGCTTTAGCCATCCGGCGTGAATGAAATTGTTTGGCATTTTGTCGATAAAAAATGGAGTGCCCAATACACGGTGCCGTGCAACTTGCTTGAGGTATTCCCTGCCGTATGATTCAAAATCGCGCTGGGTGAGTGTGGCAATCGTCTCCGGGTAGGCCAGGTTGTCGGGGCGGTATTTGCCGGTACCATTGGCGATGGCACCCAGGTTGGGCAGTTCTGCCGTGCCTTCCACCTGGCTGTGGCTGGCCAGGATTTGTTCGACCAACGTTGAACCTGTTCGCGGCAATCCGACGATAAAAATAGGATCGGGCGCATCATGGCCTGCACCTTCATGATCCTGGAACAACTCTTTTGAGAAGACTTCCCGGATTTTCCTCAACAGCAACTCGTTCTCCACGGAGTCGTAAATCACGTCTGAGCGTCTGAGTTGATTACCCTGATCATAATAGTGCCAGGCCTTCTCATAGTCTTTTCGGTCCTCGTAGGCCTTGCCCAGGGAAAACAGGAAATTGACCCGTGACTCATCTTTCAAGTCATTGGACTCAAGTTGCTGTTCCATGGCGCTGACTTCTTGGTCTGTGAACCGGAATACCTTGAGATTGGCCATGCTCCAGTAACTCTCACCAAGAGCCGGGTTGTACTCAATCGACTTGCGGTATGCTTTGAGTGCCTCTTCCTGCTTGCCCAGGGTTTTTAACATGTGTGCCTGGGTCATGTGCACACCGGGTGCCTTCGGTTGGATTTCCAGTGACTTGCGGAATGCCGTCTCAGCATCCTTGACGCGACCTGCCTGGGCGAGTGCCCGGCCGTAGCCTGCCCATGCATCATCATCCTCTGGTTTGAGGCCTACCAGGTGTTCGTATACTTCAATGGCTTCCACGAGCTTGCTGTTATCAACCAGGATTCTTCCCAGGTTTCCCAGTGCCTGGTGAAAATCGGGAGCAATTGAAATGGCCCGGCGTAGTAGTGCTTCGGCATCCAGGGGCTTCTTGTCCTGGTCGTAGTAGACCATCGCCAGAAAGCGCA
>CBDTVF010000467.1:0-2600 GCA_965363775.1 uncultured Gammaproteobacteria bacterium | reverse complement strand
CAGCCTATGCATTCATCAACTTCATGCAGGACCCCTATGTTCAGGCCCGTGATGCTGCGGTTCATGGCTATGCACCAACAGACTCGCGTGCCATTGCATTGCAGCCTGATGCCCTGGGTAGTGATCCTATTCTGCATCCTGCAGCAGAACTGATGAATGGCCTGGAGTTCGGAGCAGCCCAAACCCTAACCGACCCGATCAGGGCCGAGGTGATGGCACGCTTCAAGTCTGCCTGATACCGAGTGTCTTAAACGATGGATGACGATGAGAGAAGATAACAAACCAAACCGTTGGCTGACAGCAGCTTTGTTAGCACCGACTTCGCTATGGTTTCTGGTCATGCTGATCTTTCCTCTCATCGTCATCCTGGTTTTCAGTTTCGGTGAACGGGCTGCGGCGGGTGGTTATGCCGGTGGTTTCACGCTTGACCAATACGCCAATCTGCCGTCACGCCTGAAGGCATTCCAGAACACCATGATCATCGCACCGGCCGGCACACTAATAAGCCTGCTGGTGGCCTACCCCCTTGCCTACTACCTGGCGCTGCGGGTAGACCCGCGTTACAAACTCTTGCTGCTTGTGCTGGTCATCGTTCCATTCTGGACCAGCCTGCTGGTGCGCACCTATGCCTGGATTTTTATTCTTGGGGGTCGCGGTATCCCGACTGTGCTGGAATGGATTGGGTTCGAGGGCGTTCGACTGATCAACACACCGGGGGCGGTGTTGATTGGCATCGTTTATGGTTACTTGCCACTGATGGTATTCCCAATTTTTGTATCTCTTGAAAAACTCGACAAAACTTTGCTGGAAGCATCCAGTGACCTGGGCGGATCCCCGTTTAAAACCTTCATGCAAATCACTTTGCCACTGTCGATGCCTGGCATAGCAACAGGTTGCATGCTGGTGTTTATCCTGTTGATGGGAGAGTTCCTGATCCCGGCCTTTCTCGGCGGCGGGAAAGTCTACTTCATCGGTAACGCCCTGGTTGATTTGTTCCTGCAATCACGCAACTGGCCTTTCGGTGCGGCGGTTTCCATTACCCTGGTTGCGATCATGCTGGTTACCGTCAGCTTCTACATGCGCATGACCATGCGCAGCAAAACCGGGCGTGACGAGTCCCTGATGTAGGGAATGACAATTCATGCGAATTTACGCCATTGCTGTCTTTCTATTTCTATATGTGCCCATCGGCATTATTGTATTGTTCAGTTTCAATGCAGGTCGCCATGCCAGTGAGCTGAGGGGTTTTTCCATTCAGTGGTATGGCAAGGCCCTGTCGAATCCGTTTGTCGGCGACGCCTTCGTTACCAGCTTGATCGTCGCTTTCTCGGTTGCCATTTTATCGAGCCTGATGGGTACCGCTGCTGCGCTTGCCCTGCAGCGCCTGAAAGGAATCCCCAAGATTCTGTTCAATGGGTTAATTTATGTATCCGTGATGATACCCGGAATCGTGATTGGCATTGCCACGCTGGTGGCATTGGTGACGGTATTTGATTTCCTCAATCCACTGCTGGAGTCTGTTTGGCCGGAAGGCAGCAAAGCGCCGAAATTACGCATGGGGTACGCTTCGGTTATCGCGGCACACACCCTGTTTACCATGTCGTTGGTCATCATTTTGGTACGCGCCAGAATTGCCGGCATGGACCGCTCCCTGATCGAAGCATCTATGGACCTGTACGCCACACCCTGGCGTACCTTTTACCAGGTTACCCTGCCACAAATTTACCCAGCCATATTGGCGGGTTTCCTGCTCAGCTTTACCTTCAGTTTCGACGATTTCATCATTTCCTTTTTCGTGGCCGGCCCCAACACCACGCTGCCAATCTATATTTTCGCCTCGATACGCCGTGGCATCACGCCCGAGGTGAATGCCATAGGCACCATGGTGCTTGCCGCATCCCTGATATTATTGATGACTGCTCAATTTCTATTGCGCAAGCGCACCCCGCGTTAGCTTCGGGCATGACCTAACAGGCAGCTTATGATTTAGCCGGTTGTTAGAACGGGGCTGTACTTTGCCTCGGGTTCAGATTCTCGGTATTCTTCTACCCGCTCACGATCCATACGGGTAACCCAGCCACCACCGAGAGACTTGTACAAACTCACCAATGAGTTGTGATACAGCTGATGTGTTTCTGACTGCTGCAGGTTGGTTGGTTGGTTGGTTGGTTGGTTGGTTGGTTGGTTGGTTGGTTGGAAACAGGGTGCGCTCGGTATCGAGTACCTCAAGATAACTACTAACATCTTTGATGAATCTGTCCAACGATAATCGATTTGCGTTTTTATCGGCTTTCAACTGGCGCTCGATGGTGGGTCGATTCGACGACACTGGCACTGTCCGACTGAAACCTCGATTTCGGGGCAGATTCAATCTGGAAATACTCTCTCCATAAAAAAACCGCCGGAATCAATCCGGCGGTTTTTTGTTTTACTGCTGCAATATCCCGAAACGTCGGGATAACGCGAACCTAAACTATAGAGCAGCGTCGAGCTCAGGTACCGCTTCGAACAGGTCGGCGACAAGTCCGTAATCAGCCACCTGAAAGATCGGTGCTTCGCTATCGTTGTTGATGGCAACGATGACCTTGCTTTCCTTCATA
>CBDTVF010000466.1:0-2607 GCA_965363775.1 uncultured Gammaproteobacteria bacterium | reverse complement strand
CGTTATGGCAAGGTGCCATTTATCTGGTCCACCACTGCAGACGGCAAATTGATCAAACTCACCATGTCTTCTGCGATTGTTGAACTGACCGAAGAACGCCGCAGAAACTGGCGCATGCTGGAATATCTCGGTGGTCTGCACATTGAACGTATGGAAGCAGGTCATCGCCATGAACTGGATAACTGGCAGCAGAAATATCAGCAGTCCAGTGTCGCCCGGGAATCCTCCATTGATTCTATCGCCAGGGGTATGGCCGAGCTGGCAAGCGTTTCCGGCGCACCTGAAAAACTTATACCTGTCACAGTGGCCAAAGAAGGCACGATCGCACAGTCGGCGGCAGAAACGACTGCACCGGTTAGCGCTGAGTCTGGAGATCTTGTCGATATTCCCGAGGCGGACATGGTCAAATGCACAAACTGCAAGACCTGTTATCAGGACCTGAGCGAGTTGTTCGAAAAGACCAAAATAGTGGTCGGTGGTTCAGCTAAAGAAGTAAGCCGGGTGATACCGGGAATCTTCGACAGGATTGAAATTACCCCGGAACTGGTACAGCGTGCATCCAGGGTAGCCGATGATTGTGATGTTGAAATCATCCGCTTTCATCCACCGGTTTAAGGAATCTCTGATTAAGTTGATTAACCAGGTTTACTAAGACAGGGGCGCAGGAATTGTGTTTGTATGTTTCGCAAAGTGAGCCGTAATAGTTACTCTATTGCGGCGAACTTCGGGGAAGATACGGGTGATTTTAACAAGCCTAAAATAATTGAACTTGATCAGAGCTTCCTTTAGTGAGGCAAAATCCTTGCTTAGCATAGACTTGCTTATCATAAAAGAATAGCAATAATAGAATTAAAGACACAACAGAAACCTGTGTTAAAGAGGCACACTATGTCACAACCTAACAACGACCAGCAACAACCAGAAAATGTTAGTGGTAATGAAAAGCAAAGCTATAACCATGATGATGTAGCGCGCTACTACAAGGCCAACCTGGATATCGAGAGTAACCGGCACTATATTGAAAAAACCAGGGAGCAGATCAACGAACTGGAACAGAGTGAGTCGGTAGAGCTGTTCCAGAGACAGGTGGCACTTCTACAGAAACGTCTGCTGAATGACCCAAAGTTTTTTCAACAGATGTTTATCAGCGAGGGAACCAGTGCCATTGCCTGGGAGTTTCAGCAGAATAAACTGAGTAAAAAATTCACCCTTACCTTTTGGGAGCTTCTGCTGAAAAACGATGACATGAGCAGCCTGTTGTTGCGTTTTATCTGGAACCTGCCGCTTAAGCGAAAACGCAAATTCATACGTGCAATCGACAAACATCTCTGCGAACGTTATCCCATGTTCAAAGGCCTTTCCCAGGGCTGGCCGGGTGAGAACAACATTCCACCCTATATTCGTCCACCCGGTGAACGCAACGAAGACTTCGACCTGGTGAACCAGGGTTATATCGGTTATATGGGTCTGGGGTACAGCTTTCGTGAAGTCGAAATGCTGGTTTGGCTGGAAGTGCTGCGAGACAAACAATGCGACGACAGACCCTGCGAAATTGGTATCCCGCACGACGATGGTAGTGAAGCGGATGGCGGCTGCCCGGTCAAGATCCATATCCCGGAGATGCTGCACCTGATAGGAGAAGGTAAATTCAAGCAGGCGTTTGATCTGATTAAAGAATCCAATCCCCTGCCCAATGTCACCGGGCGAGTCTGTCCTCAGGAGATCCAGTGCCAGGGAGTGTGTACCCTTAATAAACGTCCCATCGAGATCGGACAGCTTGAGTGGTATTTGCCACAGAGCGAAAAAGTGCTCAACCCAGATGATGATTTCGCGTTAGCAGATCACGAAAACCCCTGGGCAAAGGCAGAAAAACCACCTATCGCTATCGTCGGTTCCGGCCCTGCCGGAATGATTAATGCTTACCTGCTGGCAAAAGATGGTTACCCGGTGACTGTATTCGAGGCCTTCCATGAACTTGGCGGCGTATTACGCTACGGTATTCCTGAATTCCGTCTGCCTAACGAGTTAATCGACGATGTCGAGAGGAAAATCACTATCCTTGGTGGTAAGTTTGTTACCAACTTTATCGTCGGTAAAACGACAACACTTGAAGCGCTGAAACGCGCCGGCTTCTGGAAGATTTTCATTGGTACCGGTGCCGGTCTGCCACGTTTTATGAACGTGCCGGGTGAACACATGAACGGCATTATGTCGGCCAACGAATTTCTTACCCGCGTTAACCTGATGAAGGCCCACCTGGAAGACTACGAAACCCCACTGCCGAAAGTCAGAGGCAAACAGGTCATCGTGATTGGCGGCGGCAATACCGCAATGGATGCTGCCCGTACCGCACGTCGACTTGGCGGCAATGTCACCATCGTTTATCGCCGCACCCAGGACGAGATGCCGGTACGTGTTGAAGAACTGCACCATGCCACTGAAGAAGGCATCGATCTGAAACAACTGCGAGCACCGCGTGAGTTTATTGGCAACGACAAGACCCATTTCGTCACCGATACCATTCTCGATGTAATGCAGCTGGGTGAGCCGGACGCATCGGGACGCCGTCGTCCGGTAGTCACCGGCGAGAGCGAAGAGATGAAGGTT
>CBDTVF010000465.1:0-2609 GCA_965363775.1 uncultured Gammaproteobacteria bacterium | reverse complement strand
CCGCGAGCGTCATCACGGCTGCTCCTGGCAAGGACAGCGCTGTAACCAAAACATAAAACGCAAAGAAAGCTGTTATGACCAAAAACGGTGAATCGGCCTGCCACGCTTCGAATTGAGAAAGACTCGCCTGAAGAGCGTTGATCGTCAGATAGTGATGTAGATCCAGCATAAAAAAAGCCGTCACCAGGGTGACCAAAACCAACACCAGTAATAATTTTTTCAAACCACCTGCTCATCAAGCAGTGCACCGCCGCAACTGCTGCCCTGCCCGGCCGTGCAGCCATAGCAGTGATTCGCGACACGTATAGCCTGCCCCTCGGAGTTTACCTGTAATAAGTCACTTAAATGTGGCTGCCCAATAGATTGTTTTACAGTGTGAGAGTTGGCAGGCAGATGCAATCCCAGCTGCTGATTAAAGTCACAATCATAAAGAAACCCTTGCCAATCAACGCTGATGAGGTTTTTGCACATGACATTGCCCAGGTTTGCGCTGGCAAAGTTTTCTATCAGTAAATCCATATATTCCTGGAACTTGCCTTTTGATATGAGAGTGGAGCCAAATCGCTTTATGGGCATATTGACCAGGGTAAATAATTCGTTGAACACAATGCCAAAGTGCGCTGCCAATTCACGTTTGTAATCAGCCTCCAGTTGCCCTTGCGCGGGCGGCAATACAGCACCCTGGGGGTTGTAAACCAGGTTCAGAATCAGCCCTGAACCGGCTTTCCCATAGCCCAGTTCATTGAGTTGCTGCAAGGCTGCTATGCTTTTATCAAACACACCCGTCCCTCGTTGCTTGTCTACGTTTTCCATTGAATAACAAGGCAGGGATGCGACGATTTCCACACGATGGGCGGCCAGAAATTCTGCCAGGTCATGTTGGCCAGGTTCAAATAAAATTGTCAGGTTGCAACGGTCAATCACCTTGACACCCATGCTGCTGACTTCCATCACCAGTTTGCGGAACCCTTCATGCAGTTCCGGAGCACCACCAGTGAGGTCCAGCGTGGTAATACCCCTGGCCTCCAGCACGGAGGGAATCAGGGCCAACGTCTCATCATCCATCATCTCTTTTCGACTGGGACCGGCGTTGACGTGACAGTGCAAGCACGACTGGTTACAACGATAACCCAGGTTGACCTGCAGTGTTGTCAACTGTTGACGACGGATGCGCGGAAACCCGCTGATGGCTAGTAGGGGAAGTGTGGCGTGCATACTAATCCTTAAATTGCGTGATGAAACGTCGATCAATCCAGTCCTTCCAGCGCCAAACCCATTGACCTTCAGCGCTGAATCGTCCCCATGAGGCGATGGCATACCGTGGCCCACAAGCGAGTAAATATAACGAGCGCCGGTGAGGCTTATAGTATGCCGTTTCGCCCCCTTTCAATGCAGCCAGCAAGTTGACCGCGAGCACGGGCCCTGCATGCACGGCGTGCACACCCGAACGGCCTACTGACATATCTTGCCGCGCGCAAATGTCACCGGCCGCGAAGACATTTGGATGCGAACAGCTCCGATGTTGCCCGTCAACAGCAACATAGCCACTCTTATCCAATCCAAGCGCTGTTTGCTTCAACCAGCTGGGGGCCCGTGCTCCGGTAGCAGCAATCACGCAGTCTGCCGGTAAATGCGTGCCATCTGACAATAAGACACCGTCATTTGCGCCCGCCGCGCTCAGTCGATGCACAACGACATTGGAATGATCCAGGAAGCGCGTGACCCGTTGTTGCACGCCGCTTGCATGCCCCACCAGCAGACCGGACTCAGAAACCACTAAATCTATTTGCCTGTTCAACCCCGCAACAGAAAAAGCATGGCGTGCAGCCAGCGCGAGTTCCACCCCGGCGGCGCCACCGCCAACGATGACCAAACGGTATCCTGGTTGGTCTCCGGCATCACTTATGACCCGTGGCCACATGACAGAAAACCTGTCAAGCGGTTTCACGGGTAATAGTTTCTCACCTGCCATCTCCAACCGCGAAGTATTTATCTCACTGCCGGTATCCAGTGACAAAAAATCATAAGCAATCTCTCGCCCGTCTTGCAAGCCCACAAATTGTCTGCTCGCATCCACGTTCACTATGCTTCCCAACTCCATATGGACTCGGGCCGCATCTGCCAATGGTCGTAAATCAATCTGGCACTGCTCCAGAGTGTAGTGACCCGCCATCCAGCCGGGTAACATACCGGAATAAGTTTGGTGAGTGGAAGGTGTCACCAGGGTAATTTCGACGTCGGCTAATTCAATCTCCGCCAACCTGCGTAATACCGACAAATGCGCATGTCCACCGCCGGCCAGTACCAGGCGTTTCACAGGCGACCTGCCATGTGAAAGTGGGATCGAGTCATCCGCAAAAAGAATAGAACGGCGGGCATGGGTAGTAAAGAATCGGACAATTTGAACACCATCAGGGTAAAGTCTGACAAGTCAGTCGTGCCCATAGCCTATCTTCTTACACTTAATTAGGGAACCTGTGATCTATTCATGAATTCGTCTCCTGTATCCAGAATACATCAGAGACTCCTTAACAAACAGGATGGCTGGGTAAACCCATGACACATGTTCCGGCCAAGCCGCTGTTCATTGCAGTTGGTATCACTCTGGT
>CBDTVF010000464.1:0-2614 GCA_965363775.1 uncultured Gammaproteobacteria bacterium | reverse complement strand
GACCGTCACTTTGGCACCTCTTTCTTTGATGCTGCCGGTGGTGGCGATCCGGTCATGTTCCAGCATATTTTCTGGTTCTTCGGACACCCCGAAGTCTATATCATGATTTTGCCGGCCTTTGGCGTGATCTCGGAAATTCTGCCGACCTTCTCACGCAAACCATTATTTGGCTATGGTTCCATGGTTTATGCAACGGCCACCATTGCACTCCTGTCCTTCATCGTTTGGGCACATCACATGTTTACCGTTGGTATGCCTTTACAGGGTGAATTGTTTTTCATGTACGCAACCATGTTGATATCAGTACCGACCGGTGTGAAGGTATTCAACTGGGTCGCCACCATGTGGCAGGGGTCGATGACTTTCGAGACCCCGATGTTATTCGCCATCGGGTTCGTGGTTCTGTTTACGATTGGTGGTCTGTCCGGACTGATGCTGGCCATCACGGCAGCTGATTTCCAATACCATGACACCTATTTCGTGGTCGCACATTTCCACTATGTACTGGTTCCCGGTGCAGTATTCGCATTAATGGCGGCAACTTATTATTGGCTGCCTAAATTTACCGGCAATATGTATTCCGAGAAATGGGGCAAGATCCATTTTTGGCTGTCGGCGATTTTTGTCAACGTACTGTTCTTCCCACAACATTATCTCGGTCTTGCCGGTATGCCACGCAGAATCCCTGACTATTCACCTCAATTTGCAGATTTCAACATGATTTCTTCGATTGGTGGATTTGCTTTCGGTGCAACGCAACTGCTTTTTGTTGGTGTGGTCTGGCATTGCGTTTTCAGAAGTAAGGTCAAGGCAACACCCAAGGTGTGGGAAGGCTCCAGGGGGCTGGAATGGACGCTTGATTCACCACCTGCTTACCACAGCTTCAATACACCACCCGAGGTGACCCATAACGCGCTCAGCCGCGCGGATTGAGTGTATAAACAGATGAATGAGAATCACGAGTCAAACGAACTCCAACACAAACGTGCCCAGGCGGTAAAGACCGCCCTGGTGCTCGGGATTATCGCCGTGGCGATTTTTGCGACCTTCATTGGCTCTGCCATCATCGGACGCTGACTTGGATCTGAAACAGAAAAATCGCCGGACAACCCGCCGTCTTGCATTAGTGGCCGTTGGTATGTTCGGTTTCGGTTTTGCACTATGGCCGTTGTACACGGTCTTGTGTGAAGTCACCGGCCTGGGTGGACGGGCTATTCAGATATCTGAAAACAATGACGAGGCCGTTGCTTCAGACCGTGTCGTCAGCATCCGTTTCGATGCCAGTGTTAATTCATCGCTGGCCTGGGAGTTCAAGGCAAAAGAGAAGGTCAACGAATACAACCTTGGCGTTCCGAGCACCGCTTTTTACGTCGCGAAAAACCCGGGTAGTGATGCAGTCACGGGACAGGCGACCTATAACGTCACTCCGCCTGAGGCCAGCCTGTATTTTGTCAAGACCGAGTGCTTCTGTTTCACAGAACAAACCCTGGCAGCCAATGAAAGCCGGGATATGCCTGTTTATTTTTATATTAAACCTGATTTGCCTGAACACATTAAGGACATCACTTTGTCCTATACTTTCTACCGACAAGGCTATGGGCCGTCGGATCACATGGCACATAATTAACAACAGCAAAACGAGATTTAACCATGGCACAACACGCTGCAGATTCCTATTACGTCCCCCACGGTACCAAGTGGCCAATCGTTGGCTCATTGGGGATGATCACCATGCTGGCCAGTGCAGCCGGCTGGATGAATGGTTCAGCCACCGCACAGTGGACGTTCTGGTTGGGAATGGCCATCCTCATTTTCATGATGTTTGGATGGTTTGGCACGGTCATACGTGAAAGTGAAGCCGGTACCTACAACGCCCAGGTGGATCAGTCATTCCGGCTGGGTATGTCATGGTTCATATTTTCCGAGGTGATGTTTTTTGCGGTATTTTTCGGTACCTTGTTTTATGTACGGGCACTGGTGATTCCATGGCTGGGTGGTGAAGGCTCAGGCGCCTCGACCAACGAAGTCCTCTACCAGGGTTATACATCGGTGTGGCCGACCAATGGTCCGGCAGATGTCGGTGGTGAGTTCGGAACAATTCCTGCCTTTGGCATACCATTTATAAACACACTGATTCTGTTGACCTCGGGTCTGACCGTTACCCTGGCCCATCATGCGCTGAAGGAAGAAAACCGCAAACAGCTAATTTTCTGGCTGGCAGCGACGGTCGCGCTGGGTTTTACTTTCGTCGGGTTTCAAATCGGTGAGTACGTTGAAGCTTATACCGAATTAGGTCTTACCCTGGGCTCTGGTATCTATGGTGCGACCTTCTTTATGCTTACAGGCTTCCATGGCATGCATGTGACCCTTGGTGCGATCATGTTGACCGTCATCATGTTTCGTGCCATCAAAGGTCATTTCAAACCCGATAATCACTTCGCTTTTGAAGCCGTTGCGTGGTATTGGCATTTTGTTGACGTTGTCTGGCTTGGCCTGTTTATTTTTGTATACGTGCTGTAGGTTTGTTGCAGGTCAAATGCATTAAAGTAGGGTGGGTAACTTGTTACCCACGATTTACAAGCCGGATTGGTTTTATACCCGTGGGTAACAAGTT
>CBDTVF010000463.1:0-2623 GCA_965363775.1 uncultured Gammaproteobacteria bacterium | reverse complement strand
TCTCCAGGCCGGTCCGAGTGGTCGCCCACGGCCACTGGTACTTCTCCTGCGGCCACAGCGTTCGACACGATGCCAGCGGCCTCTTCTGGTATCGGAAACCCGCCCTCGGCGAACTCTTTGCGTACCCGCCATATAAAGTCGTTCATGTCATCGGCGATGGAATCTGCCAAAGCCTGGTCATCGTTGGTCATAACTTGCACGGTGGCGCCCACGTCAGGGACGTCGGACCAGGGGTAGCCATAGAACACACTGACGTATACATCCTTGTGACGGGCTTCCCAGCGGCGAGCCCGTTCCATGATATCCATGGAGGGTGACTGCCCGGTCCACTGCAGCACCGTGGCGGTGATGACACCCGGTTTACGAGTGGCGGTGGTGGGTCGATATTTTCCCCGCATCGTACGAACCAGGGCGCGGGCGGCTCTTTCACCCTGGAGACGGGCGTCGTAATGTGGGTAGCGCTTGGTAACAAGGGAAAAATTCGCTTGCTCAAGAAAGGCCCGGTCTTCGTTGCCGTGCAGGTCAAAGGTAGCAGCGATGGGCACGTCGGGGCCGACCACTTCCCGCACCAGGCGTGCGATTTCCGCTTCAGGTCTGGGTACATCCCGCACCGCCAGTGCGCCGTGAAGGGCCAGGTAAACACCATCCACGGGCATGGCTGCCTTCAGGTCATCCAGCATCAGGCGCATGAAATGATCGAAAGTCTCTTTCGTATTCCAGCTACGGGACGAACCACCGAACACCTCGTCCGGGGACGTGAGGCCGACTAACTCCACGTCCTGAAAATCACCTGCCACAGATACAAACCCGCCTACAAACCCGCCGGATGAGAGTAAATCTTCACCTTTCAAAGGAGGTCCCAGCTGGGTCCAGTCTTCAATGGTGGTGTCTCCACCCGGGCAAAACGTGCAGGTCTCATGGGCAAATCGGGCCACTGCTACCCGAAGCGGGGCGGTTGTAGCAGTACCGGCCGGATCGGAAATATCGGTAGGTTCAGGTGCACACCCGGCGAGGGCAAAGCAACTCAGTAATATCAGGAATGACAAGCGCATGGAGACCTCCCTTTTTGTTGCTCGTAGTATATCCGTTTCCGGACTGCCGAACCTGCAGCATGGCTTTCTATACTCGTAGGGTGGGTAACTTGTTACCCACGATTTACCTGAGACAATCGCGCCGCACATCCATGTGCTCTCGGCTCGGGCGTCCTGCTTCGCCCTACCGAGTCCATCCCTGGACTCGAATCGCGATATACCGTTCATCCTGAACATAACCCACCTTACAACTACAACCGAAAAATGACTTATTTTGTGCTCGTGCACTAGCTATTCACAAAGGATTGATTTGCGTCAATATCCCACTTTGAGTGAGGCGTAAACTGCTTCTGGCACGAAGAGGGAGACGAAATGGATACGAATCAGAAAGATGGAAAATTGGCACGACGCAGTTTTTTGAAACAATCCGGACTGATGGCTACCGGGATCGGCGCAGGCGCAGTTGGACTGAACGCTGCCCTGGGCGCTGACGTGAACGAGCCTGCCACCGCTCCTGAATGGCCCTGGCCCTATAAGATTCTCGATGTCGAGTTGGTACGCAAACGTGGTCACATGTATTACTACAAGGGTGGCTGCATGTACGGTGCGACAGGCGGACTGCTCTCTGTATTAATTGAAGAGGTTGGATACCCGTACACAACCCTTCCTCACGACATGATGCGCTACGGTTCTGGTGGCATCGCCGGATGGGGAACCGTGTGCGGCAGTTTGAATGGTGTCTGCGCCATGGTCACGTTAATCGCCGGTAAAGATTACGGGAACATCATCAATGAACTGATGGCCTGGTATGGGACAACGCCTTTCCCCAGTGATACTGCCAATCAATATGCCTCCAAGCACGAGTATTTGGTCAAGGAATACAAAAGCGATCAAGTACTGCCCACGACCATTAGCGGTTCTCCTTTGTGTCATGTCTCGGTGAATACATGGTGTCGGGAAACCGGCTTCGCGTCAGGCTCGAAACAGCGGGCTGAGCGTTGCGCAAGATTAACCGGCGATGTGGCTGCTAAAGCCGCTGAATTATTGAATGCTCATGCGATGGGGAAATTCGTGCGATCTGATTTTGAAACCATCGGATGTACGGATTGCCACTTCATGGGTGAGAATTACGAATCCGGACAATTTATCATCGGCAAGGGTTCAAATTGTGACGACTGTCATGGTGAAGACCCACATTTGGAAATAGAAACCCTCTAACAGGCAGGAAAATCGAGAAAGACCTTGTCCAATAACAAAAAGGAACCCGATATGACAGATATACACGCACACGAAATCATGCAAATGATGCTGGAACAGGATGAAGTTTTCAGTCGTAAATCACTTGGCCAGGCCATCATTGAGCGCTTCGGTGCAAGCGCCAGGTTTCATACCTGTTCGGCATCCGGTATGGACGTTCAAGCAGTGATAGATTTTCTGGAAAGTCGTGGCAAGTTTGTCGCTTGCGATTCCGGCTTCAATACCGCACAGGACAAGATCTGCAACCACTGACAACCCAGCCCCCCTTTTTTACTCACCAACGGATATGTACGATGGTTGGTGACGTAGATTCAGCGCAAACTTTTCTAAGCCAA
>CBDTVF010000462.1:0-2633 GCA_965363775.1 uncultured Gammaproteobacteria bacterium | reverse complement strand
CAACGAAGTCGCTATTCTTTGGGAAGTTGCTGATCTGGACAAATTCCTTGAGCAAGTGAATTCGCCGGAAACTGCCGAGGCAATGTCTCAGGATGGCGTCAATAAAGAGAGCGTTAAAGTCTACGTGCTGGACAAAGAGTTCAATCTATAAACTCGGCCACGGGTCTCATGCTCGGCGAGTAATGTGAGAGCCTGGGACGCTAGTAAATGGCAGATCGCAAGTGACCAACATCAACCGTTACCACCAAACAGCAATTCAACTGATTAAAGCAATTTTCGGAGCGTATTCTCAGTGCTAAAGACATCAAACATCCTCGAAGAACTTGATCATGTAACTGATTATTGGTCGCCCCGAATAATCGCTCGTGTGAATGATCAGTATGTGAAGGTCGCAAAACTCAAGGGAGCGCTGATTTGGCACAATCCTGTTGCTGACGATGAGTGCTGGATAGCATTGATTGAGACCGTAACGACAAAACACACAGGTGACGTCGTTGTGGACAAGACCAAGACCCTCGACCAACAACTATCGTAGTGACTCAAGTTTGGCGTATTACACTCTGGCTAACTCAAAATGGTGGTTCTGGCAGGGTAAATTGAGCATTTGCCGTGCGTTCAAGCTGTTCGGCTTTCTTGCCCTTCAGATACATCGCCTGCTTCCAGCCACGATCAAAAAGCGCATGGTATGCGACATTGCCGGGCGTTCCCTTGTAAATACGCTTGCCAAAACGACGAATGACATCCCAGTCTATCTCGATACCCAATCCCGGCCCATCCGGTATCTGAATTCGCCCATCCTTGTCAGGAGCAAAGCCACCCTTGATGAAGCGGGCCCAGTATTCCGGTTTCCAATGCCCTTCCAGGGGATACTCCAGCAAACTGCGTTGTTCAGGTGGAACCAGACCCACGAGTTGCAATGCCAGCGCAAACCCCAATCCTGTTGTCCAGGTATGTGGACAGAATTTTATCTTTGAGCCCGCGTCGTTTTGTTCCTGGTTACGTTTCTGAATTTCACGAATCAACCAGTAAACCACGGACGTTCCACCTGCGTAAGTACCACCGGCCATGGCGGCGTCCGGTTGATAGATATCCAGGCTACCCATATCAAGCATCGTCTTGAAGTCACACCAACTTGAGTTTAACTCCCCACCCGCAATGGGTGTTTCTGTATTTCTGCGGAGTCTGGCCAGGCCTTCAAAATTGCCACGGTTGAGGGGTTCCTCAAGCCATTTGACATTGAATGGTTCAATGGCCCGGGCAAAATTCAGGGCCGTGTCATAGTTCCACTTTGGAGTTTCGTCAAGAAGATCAACGGGCCAGCCCTGGTTGGCATCGACCATCAGATCCATGCCGCTTCCTCCTCCGTCACGGGCTGAGCCAACAAAATCCACCATCCTGCCAAGATCTTGGCTTTTTACACGTATTTTCAGGCCTTTGTACCCTTGCTCTGCCGCCTGTTGGCCAATATCGCGAATGATTACCGGGTCATGGTTGTGGTTTGAACCGGTTGACATGTAGGGATAGACATAACCACCCGTTCCCCCCAGGATCTTCCATATTGGCTCACCCTTGGCCTTACCGATGATGTCCCAAAATGCAGCATCGATCCAACCATTGCGCATGCCAATATAAGAGAACTCCTGGATGCGCTGGTTGACCAGGCGGATATCCAACGGATTGATACCCATCAGGTAGTTGCCCATGATCGAACCCAGGCCCTTACGTTCGAGCCCCATCGCGGCTATGGCCGCATACCCGTCGATACCCTCATCCGTTCCCAGCCTCAGTAAATAGAAACGCACTTCGGATTGTCGAAAACCGGGAATCCAGCTGGGTGTAAAATATTTGGGTTGACTAAAAAACCCCGGCTTACTGTCTTCCAACGGGATCTTGACGAGATATAGTTCTATGCGATCAATTTTCATGTTGTCCCCCGACGGGTACTGCCACATTCAGTGACAGTACCCACTGCAAGTCATATTACCTGCCGGTCAGAAACGTTCGTATGTCCCGAGCAGCCTGTTCATGCCGATGAGACTGACTTCGACGCGTTCCAGCAACTGCCACATCGTCAGACCCGGCTCAATCTCAATTTGCTCATTGAGTGCCAGCACCCAGTAATAATAATGATGCTTGCCATGTCCGTTCGGGGGCATGGGACCACCATAGGCCTCGGTGCCAAAATCTGTCTTTCCATTGGTAAACCCGCTGCTTCCCTCTTCCAGACTGGTGACATTGGCAGGAATGTTGTAAAGCACCCAGTGTACGTAGCCATAGGTACCGGCAGGGCTTACCAGGGGTGCGTCTGGATCGTGACAGATTACTGCAAACGCCTTTGTTCCCTCAGGCGGATTACTCCAGGATAAGGCCGGCGATATATCCATACCCTCACCTGTGTGCTGTTTCGGAATTGACCCACCCTGTTCAAAGGCGGTGCTAGTCAATTGCATATCAGATAATGCAAAACCCATGACACTCTCCTTTCATTTCAGACTTAAGTGAAACGTCAATAATAGCGCTTATTTGAAGTCCAAATTAGAAAAATGTGCATCCGAAGTTCAGGCTACCCTCTCGACGGGTTCATCGTCTCAATTTATCCCTGGTCGTTCGTAAATCGTGGGTAACAAGTTACC
>CBDTVF010000461.1:0-2652 GCA_965363775.1 uncultured Gammaproteobacteria bacterium | reverse complement strand
CGACACGGGGTTCTTGATCGAGGCGGGAATGAATGGCAGGATCTGCCCCGAACAAGCCCACGATCGGATAACCGAGTTGCAGGGCCAGGTATTGCTCACTGCCCTTTGGCGTTTTCTCTTCAGGCCAGTATTGCATTGTCGTATCAGCCGTCAGTGTTTGCTGGACGAGATCGCCGAGAGCGTTCACGGAGGAAACGGCTGATAGCAACGGTGTTTTAACCGCGATCCCTGAACCCAGGTGAAGCCATAGGTCGACGGAGTCCGGCCCGGGAAGTTCATCGGAGTCAACCAGTGCCTGCATGCCCATGCCGGCAAGTTCATGACCGCTCAGAGCGGTTAACAGTACATTGGTATCCGGTTTTGTGACTGTAAGCCACTCGGCAAGTTGTAACCAAAGCGCGATGCCGGGGCCACGTTCGTTGGTGACCTCGAACCAGCCACTGACCGGGGTACTGATAATCAGCCAGCGGTCGGATCCGCGGTCGATTTTACCGATCACATTCATGGCTTCGCCAGGCCTGCTATCACCATTGATGATCAGGCGAACATCGGTCTTGTTTACCGCCAGCGATAACAGTGATTCCGCATCGGCTTCAGATGCAATCAACGCGGGAAGCGGCAGTGCCTGTTGGTGCCATGGTTGATTCGCATTTTGTGCGGATACGGCCTTCATGGGGTGATTCATGATCATAACTGCGGCCAGCGCACCTTTGTCCACTGCCGACTGCAGGATCGGTGCCACATCATAATGAAATTCAAACTGGTCCGGTGGCAGGCGGATCAGGGCAATCGCACCTGCCAAATCGCCATTTTCGGCAGAATCTGTCAGCACCAGCGGTGCCCGGATACCCGCTGGTCCGGTTGCAAGCGGGTACCAGAAAGGGAAATTACTAAAACTTTCAGAATCAGTCCTGAGCTGACTTTCCTTTAGGTTAAAGACATTCAACGGCCAGGCCTGAAGTTTTGCCTCAATTCCCCGGTTCGTCAGCTCAGACAATAACCAATGTGCGGTGGCCTGGTCAGTTGCTGTGCCGCTGCGATGTTCTCCGAGCCCCTGATAGTGCTGCAATAGCCCGGTTAATTGGGCTGGAGCAACACCGTTGGCCGGGAGCGAAGATTTTGTTTCTGATTTACTACACGCCAGCATGGCAGCGCTGCTTATCAAAACCACGCAGAGTAAACGTATGAGATTCATGGAGATGAACATGGTTTTAAGTTTACGCGAGTCAAAGGCTGATAGTGCCAGGTCAATGTTGGAATTGACAAGTATAGGGTCTTCCCTTAAATTGTCAACAATATACAAAATAGCATCTTGTGCTCTAAATGCTCACCAGGATACCAAGTGAAGACTTGAAGGATATTTACCATGAACCAGGGTTTTGACGATATTTCCATTCTGGGGGTCGGCCTGTGTCCATTCGGCCGTCATCCCGGCAAGTCCGTTGTTGAGTTGGGCATTATTGCGACCAACGCTGCCTTGCAAGACGCAGGTATGTCATGGCCTGATATCCAGTTGGCCTATGGTGCAAGTCTTGAAGCGGTGCTTGATACCAGCGTGGCACACCTGGGCCAGACCGGTATCGGCTTTATCAATGTCCGTAACGGTTGTGCCTCGGCGGGCAGCGCTTTGTTCTCCGCAGCCATGGCAATCAAGGCCGGTCAGTGTGATGTGGCCATCGCCATCGGGGCGGATAACCATGAACGTGGTGCTTTCCGCAACGATCCGCGTGTCTGGAGTATCCCAACCTGGTATTCGAGTTTGGGTTTTTCCGTTGCCCCGCAATTTTTTGCCATGAAAACCCAGCGCTACTTCCATGAGCATGGCATCCCTTCGGAGATCGCGATCAGTGTGGCCGAGCGCGCCTTTCACAATGGCTCGATTACACCACACGCCTGGCGTCGCGAAGCTTTGAGTTTTGACACCATCGCCGCATCGCCCATGCTTTGTCATCCACTACGCCAGTTTATGCTGACCAACCCCTGTGGGGGTGGAGGTGCGGTGATCCTGTGTCGTTCTGATGTGGCCCACCGCTATGACAGTCAAGCCGTCAGGCTCAGGGCCGTCAGTATCAAGACCAGGGGTGTCGATACGTTTGAGGTCGGTGCGCCGTCCATCGCCAATGATCTGCAACCGGGGCCGAGTGTTATTGCCTCCCGTGAAGCATACGAGATGGCGGGTGTCGGGCCCGCTGATATGGATGTCATCCAGTTGCAGGATACCGATAGCGGCACCGAGGTCATCCACTATGACGAATGCGGGTTTTGTGAACCGGGCGAACAGACACAGCTGGTAAGATCCGGCGCGACTGCGATTAACGGGCGTTTACCCATTAACACTGATGGGGGACTGCTGGGCAATGGCGAACCGGTGGGGGCATCGGGTTTGCGCCAGGTTTACGAGATCGTGCAACAGTTACGTGGCCGCGCTGGTCAGCGGCAGGTGCCGGGCAATCCAAGGTTCGGCTTCACCCACGTTTACGGTGGTCCCGGCGTGAGTGCAGTTACCATCCTGGAGCGCTGAATGGACTTTGGTGGAAGAGGGGACTTTGGCAGTCTGGCCCACCTGGGTTTTCCCGAACCTGTGGTCGAGGCGTCGCCAACCTCCGATGGCGGGTGGTTGCTAAGGTCACCGTTGGAGTTGCGGGCCTACCC
>CBDTVF010000460.1:0-2654 GCA_965363775.1 uncultured Gammaproteobacteria bacterium | reverse complement strand
CTGAGTGGTCCAGGTGCTGATGATGAGAATGGTGTGACCTGGAGTTACTCAGATACTGTTGACGAAGTCACGGCGATTGTGACTGCCAGTAACCCCAATCCCACCGAAGATGCGATGCTCTGCGGCTGGCTTGATGGGGGCAATACGTTTGTGATGAACACGGTTTTCGATCGTGACGGTACTGCTACTGATGAAGAGGAATGTGTAACCGTTCCCGCAGGAACTGTTGACGGAACCTATGAATTGACGTGGAAATGGAATATCTACCTGACAGCCACAACATACGGTCGTTTTCGTATCACCACAGATCCTGATTTTTTCACTTCCAACTCACCGTCACCTAACGGAATTGCGGATGACGGGGAGATTGAGGATCACCCCATCGATATCAGTCCAACTGTGGTGACCATTGGCAGTGTCGAACTGCAGGCAGCAACTGTACCTGAATTTCTTTCAAGCTTTGGTGTTGAACAGTCTGATGCAGCGGCCTTGCGGGCACTGCTCGAAGGTTGGGATCCTGAAATGGCAGCAAGGTTGGGCAATGCAGACAGGCAGGTGCTTATCGCTGCGCTGCGTGGTTACCTCGATCCCGATGGTGACGGCCAGGTGGCCGTATTGCGATGGGATACCCTGGAAGAACGCGGTACCATTGGTTTTTATGTTGATCGCCGCCAGACCGGTACCAAGTGGGTACGGGTTAACAACTCGATGTTGCCGGGTTTGATCACCGCCCCGATGGGTGGTGAATATGTACTTGCAGACCCATCTGCACAGGCGGGTCAGATTTATCAGTACAAGTTATTAGAGCAGGAAGCTCGCGGTACGATAAGGGAATATGGACCATTTACGGTTGAAATGTCTCAGTGATATATTGAAAAACTGGTTTTCAAACTGAAATGTATCAACAAACAGTAAGATTTTTACATAGGTGTAAAATGCATAGACTCTCAAAATCTACTCTGCACGGTGCGCGTCGTACCTCGCTAATTGCGGTGACAATGGTTTCGGCAGGTTTGATCCTGTCAGCCACTGCCCTGCAGGCGAAAGACAAAACCAGCACAGACGAAGGCTGGGGCGAATGGAAATCCATGGGTAATGGATATGTCGCTCGTCGTCGTCAGCCAGCAAAGCTCTACCTGCCAAAGGCTGAAAGACGTCAGGCAAATGTGCAACCGCGTACGAAAAAATCAAAAGGTGTAAAAGGCAAGCAGGTTAATTTACCGGAACAGGCGGCAATACAAGTCAGTTCTGCTGGCAAGGGTATTGTGACTGTCAATGGTAAGAAAGATAAGAAAGATAAGAGTAAGCCCGGGGAAGCCTGGATATATACCGCAGAGGAAGGGCTTTATTCCGTTTTACTGACCGACCTTGCAGCCAGCCTGGGTCTTAAAAAGAAGGATGAAAAAAAACTCACCAAGGAAGGTAAGCTGACTATCACCACAGCCGAAGCGCTCGATTCGGCTACAGCTGATAAGGTAGTCACCTGGGTTTATGACAAAAAGACCAAAAGCATCCTGTTTGCAGCAGAGGCCTATGACACTATCCATAGTGATGAAAATGCCTTCAAAGTCAGCTTTAATTCGAAAAAAATAGAGGTTAAAGCAAATAAGAAAAGTCCGAAACCACCCAAGTCAGGTGCTGAAGCGTCTTTCAGTGACACGCTGAGATTTGAAGAAGAACCGGATATGCTTTATTCCCTTTATACGGTGGCCAGTGAGCCAGAGGCAGACTACTGGTTCTGGGATTATCTGTATGGTGGTACCAAGGATGAAATCAACGTTGATTTGACCATTCCTGATCCTGTGCCAAGCGGCACTGCTAAAATGCGTATAACAATGCGTGGATGGACGGACTTGTATGAGGGCAACGAGCATGAGGTTTCCGCAGAAATCAATACCAGGCCGATTCCCGGCAGTATCGAATGGGATGCATTTAATGAAGCGGTATTGGTGGTCGATGTTGATCAGAGCTGGCTTAATGCCGATGGGAATAACACTTTAACCCTGAGGAACCACTATGCGGTTGGCAAAACACCCGGGCAATGGCTTGACCAGATTGAAGTTGACTACCAGCGCCAACCAGTTGCATTCAACGACTCACTCCGGTTGCACGATGTCGCTAAAGGACCACAGGTAGTTACCGGTTTTACCGGTAAAGAAATTGTTGTTGTAGAGTCACCCGGTGAAAAGGCCCTGTTCAGACAGGATATCAAGGTTGAAAAAGATGACTCTGGTGGCTGGCAGGTTATTTTTGACGCCCCAGGAGGCACCGATTTCCTGGTAGCAGAGCGCAGCGCTGCTGCCCTTGCAGGGACCGGACTTCATAATGATGCAAAACTGGCGAAAAATAACAACAAAGCAGATTACCTGATTATTGCTCCACGCGATTTTACAAAAACGGCAAACAAATTAGCGTCATACCGAAGCGATAGGTTCAAAAAGATCAAGGTAGTGTGGCTGGATGACATCTTCAATGAATTCAGCGCAGGCAGGTCTGATCCGGCAGCCATTGCCCGTTTTATGGGTAAGGTAACCACAAAATGGAAGACTGCTCCGCAAGCCGTGGTCCTTCTCGGTAAAATGTCACTGGATTATAAAGATCGCGAGCGGTCCGGGGATGGTTTCATACCGGCAAAAATGGTGAGCACACCCTGG
>CBDTVF010000459.1:0-2675 GCA_965363775.1 uncultured Gammaproteobacteria bacterium | reverse complement strand
AGTGAACAGGCAAGAGGCGCAGGGCTGATTCTGTATACATCCGTGACAATCGGTTACGACGTGCCATGGACAAAAGTCCACGAACTGTTAATCAGTGCAGCGTTGAAAACGGATAATATCGAGAAAGAGCCGGAACCCTTTGTACTGCAAAAATCACTGGATGATTACTCTGTTAACTACCAGTTGAATGCCGCGACCAAGGATGCAGTTGGTATGCCACGAACACATTCCTGTCTGAACGCCAATATTCTTGATGCATTCAATGAAGCAGGACTGGAAATCATGTCACCGATGTTCATGGCCACAAGGGACGGAACCGAGGTGGCAATCCCGGAAAGCGAATAAAAACACGGGGTGCGTTATGTTCAGGACAAGATGAGAGAAGGTGAGACCGGGAACCGGTCGAGAGGGCAGCCTGGGCTGTGTGCGGCGCGATTGTCTCAGCTAGCACGGTTTATGAGCATTCGTAGGGTGGGTAACTTGTTACCCACGATCGGTTTGTAATTGAAATACAAAACGTGGGTAACAAGTTACCCACCCTACGTTAGCGCGAGAATAAACATAGGTGACAGGTTAACCACCCGATCACGATTCGTGGGTTCTCAAAACTGTGCGAAACGTGTCAATTCCCCGAATCTTGTTCCATCCGGTACTTGGCGTAATTGTCCATACCCTCCATACGGGCTAATTCCTGACGATCCAGTTCACCCCGGCTTAAGGTCTTTTTGTGTGCCGGGACATAGCCTCTATAATTCCGAACTTCCGTTTTTTGTTGCGGTCGGGCTTCCTGGGGCTGCCTTTGCTTCATGGTATTCATGGTGTCCCAGTTACCCTCGCTATATTGACTCCATTCCTCCCCATCACGTTTGTATACCTCGCCATCGGGACCGGCAATCCTGTTGGATGTAAGTGAAGTGCTCGCGTAGAGGGACGAAGCTGAAATCTTTGCAGGCTGAGCAGCCTCTTCCTTGCTGACTTTTACGAATTCTTCCTTGCCATCGACCTTTTTCTTCGGCAAGAACTGGTCAAGTGACCTTTCAGGGGTTTTTGAAGGGTCACCGGGCGTGGTCTGTAAGGGACCTTCCCATGCTGAACCATATTCATGATTATAATTCTGGGTAGGAGATGTAATAGTCACGGTTGTTCGTTGGGGGTAATAGCCACCCCACCCACCATAGCCATAACGACCCCACCCACCATAATAACCACCCCGGCGGCCGTAATATCCACCACGATGGCCATAGTAGCCACCAACAGAGTGATATCCGGTGTTGTATCCGTATGTGCGGCCATAATTCCAATAAGCCGGATTATTTCTCGAGTCGTAGTAAACACTGGACGGATAATGCCAGCCAGTACCATAGACCACGCCAACACTGGTTGAAAAACTTCCTTTGTAACCACTCGAATATCTGTAGTTCACATATGCCTGTCTCTCATCCTGCTGTGTATCGAGGCGCACAAAGGTCACATTGTATGCAGGATCGGTGGCGGGAATACGGTAAATCTCAGCGGGTATCTGCAGGGCAGTTTTCCATGCACCGGTGGGTGACTCGGAAAAGTACCAGGCACCCTCGTAACACAGGTAGTGATAATTATTGTGCTTGATAACCTGGAATGGGGTGTTTAATCCACGTTGTAATTCGGTGGTATCGATAACTTCAAAACGGGGTTCGCCAACCCAGTTTACTTCAATATCTGCACCGACACCTTTTGGAATCGACACCCGGTGCGGCAACGCCGCTTCGATCAATGCCAAGCGGGCCTGTCGCGTACCCGGTACGGAATACAACACATGAGCCTTGCCATGATCACTTGGGATTTTAGCGAAAGCACTCGGCAAATCCTTGACAGATTGCCACTTGCCACTCAATTCAGTGTTTTCAAACCAACGCCCGGAAACCAGCAGATACCAGCGTTCACCCAGGCTGAACAAGTCACTTTGCGTATTGCTGACATAACGAATGCCGGTCTCTGCTATTGCACTTAAACGTGGAGCACCATCCAGTTGCACCAGCTCCGTTTCCTGCAGACTGATAGCAAAAGGCAGCGGAGGGTTCGACGGCATTTTGGCCGGTAGTGCCTCTTGGACTTCCTGCCATTTGTCATCGAGTGCCAGCTTGTCGAAATCGGCAGGCAGCTTGTCGGTTGTTGTCCAACCACCATCAGAAAGGTAGTTGTTTTGCTGCCATGCATCATCATTAAGCACGTACCACTGCTGATCCGATTTGTAATAAAAAACATTCCAGTTTGTATTTACCACAAACTCAAGCTCTGTACCTTCCACCGGTGCCTTTACCGGCTCCTTGTCAATCGACAGCAACTTTAATGGTTTTTCAGAGACCACAATCGCCGGTGGATCAAAGTTCAAGCGAGAGACAGCAGCAGCTGAATCCGGTATCTCAAAATCCTCCGGCAACAAGCGCAATAGCACATCCAGGGGCACAATACTCTCACGACTCTGAAATGCCTGGCTTACAAGCCCAGTCACTTCTGCAGATTCATTCTCATTAGCAAATTTTGTTTTTAGAACTTTCAGGTCTGAAATCTCGACGGTGCGTTGATCGAAATTGATTTCGGTACTCGCCTGCACATAAGCAGACCCTATACGCGGCTGACTATCGGCATTCAGACTGACTTCAACCGGCAACCAGGCTCTCAATAGACGAAAATCC
>CBDTVF010000458.1:0-2679 GCA_965363775.1 uncultured Gammaproteobacteria bacterium | reverse complement strand
AAAAAATTTCATCAGTAATCCCTGTTATTTCATTGCAAAAATGCGGGGTGTTAAATCCGACAGGCTCCTAGCATAAAGGAATTATCCGTTGCTGGAAACCGCCTCTTACCTGCGCTTCAATTCGGCAATTTGATCCAACAATTCCAGCGCCAGTGCTGCACCTGCGAGGTTGACACCGAGATCACGTTGAAGATGAACGACTGTCCTGACTCTCCGTATGCTGCTAATACTAAACTGCCAATGCTCGACATCCCCTCCGACAGGATCGAGAATTCCCTCTGATACCAGCAGGGTGACCGTTTCAGTTTTTACTGTGCAACTGCGGCATAAATCAACCAATGTAATCACATCATTTTCTTCAAATACCTGGCCAACGAGGATTTTTTCGCCTTTTCTTTGACTATTCATGATCAGGACACCTCCATCGTCACACGTGGGCTGAAGTCGACTTCATCACGCATACGCTCATATATATTTCGCGCTTTTTCATCATCAGAAGAAGGTAAAACAATCTGCAGCACCACGTAAAGGTCTCCCGGTGTCTTTGCCGGAATGCCACGACCCTTCAACCTCAGTTTTTTACCTGCCTGTGAATTTGCCGGAACTTTCAGATCGATTGCACCGGATGGTGTCGGCACCTTGACGCTGGCACCCAGGGCCGCTTCCCACGGTGCGAGTGGCACATCCAGATACACATCGGCACCCTCAACGTGATAAAAACGGTGCGGATTAAATTCCACCTCCAGGTACAGATCACCCGCGCTACCGCCGCCTTGTCCTTTTGCACCTTGACCACCCAGGCGAATCTGCTGGCCCTGTCGGACACCTTTTGGAATGCTGACTTTCAAAGTCCGCTTGCGGTTGACGACATGCCCATCAGGGGTCACCTCCGGCATCTGTAAGGAAATTGAGCGGGAAGCGCCGTGAAAGCTGTCTTCAAGGTCAATCAGTATTTTGGCGTGATGGTCTTCACCCTGCATATGGAACCCCCGACCCCCACTAGCAGGGCCTCTGGCCTGGCCGAACAGGGATTCAAAAAAATCACTGAAACCATCGGCTGCGCCGCCACCTTGAGGCGCGCCACGAAATTCAGCACCTGTTCCCCAATCCGGTGGTGGCCGGAAATCCTGCTGGGCATTCCAGTTTGAGCCCAACTGGTCATAGGCTGCCCGTTTTTCGGGGTCTTTCAGGACCTCATTGGCCTCACCCAGTTCTTTGAATTTCTGTTCAGCATCAGTCTCTTTGCTGACATCGGGATGATACTTACGGGCCAATTTTCGATAAGCACGTTTGATCTCATCCTGGGTGGCATCACGTTCGACACCCATGACCTTATAATAATCTTTATATTCCATACACTTGCGACCCGCCCTGACCCTGCAAATACAATCAGTCCATACGTACTTTCTGCTTCTCTTTCACAGTATACGTTTCGGCTTCAGCTCGGGTAAGTTGCTCTACCCGCAATGTCCAGCTCGCCAGGCTGGCACTGACCTGGAACCGGTATCGACCACCTTCATTGAATAACCTCACACCATTGTCGACGTATTTAGTCACCACAATTTTGCCCACGTATTCACCAACAGGTGCGGTAACCAGGTTAATTTCAACCGCCATTTGCCCTGGATAGTCGCCTTGCGTGCGCCAATCCACGATCCATGGTGCTTTTACTTCGAATTCTACGGTCGCCTTGTCGCCGGTACCTTTGAACTCCCTGACAAGCTCCTTACTGTTTGCCGTAAAAGAGAAGAAACACAAAACTGTTATAACCGTAAAACCAAATAGGAACCTTTTCATCTGATTCTCCTGCTTCAGGTAACACCTATATAGAACCACATTGCAGCAAATTGCAAAGCGTATCCTATATTAATAGCATAATATAAAACTGTCCAAAGCACGGAAAGCCATCAATGAACGATTTATTTCAGCCTTTAGGTTTCACATGCGGTTCTGTCATGAAAAACCGCTTCATGCTGGCTCCACTGACAAATTTACAAAGCCATGCGGATGGCCGTTTGTCAGACGATGAATATAGCTGGCTCACAATGCGCGCCAAGGGAGGATTTGCGATCACCATGACCTGCGCTTCCCATGTGCAGGCAATTGGCCAGGGGTTTCCGGGTCAACTGGGTTGTTTTTCTGATGATCACCTGGAAGGTTTAAACCGCCTTGCCAAGGGCATCAAGGCAGAAAAGAGCCTTGCCATGGTGCAATTACATCACGCAGGAATGCGCTCACCCCATGAAGTCATTGGTCAACAACCGGTTTGTCCTTCTGACAACGAAAAGTGCAATGCACGTGCCTTGACTGCCAAAGAAGTTGAGCAGCTAAAGGAAGACTTTGTGTGCGCTGCTGCGCGTGCAGAACAAGCCGGCTTTGATGGCGTGGAGATTCATGGGGCCCATGGTTATATTCTGTGCCAGTTCCTGAGCCCGACTATCAACCAGCGCACTGATCAATACGGTGGCTCACTGCAAAACAGGGCGCGTATCATCTTCGATATCATTGATGGCATCCGTAAGCGTTGCCGTCCCGGCTTCTTATTGGGTATACGGCTTTCACCGGAACGTTTCGATTTGAAGCTCGGTGAAGTTATCGAGATCACCCAACGATTGATGAATGACGCTCAAATCGATTTTCTCGACATGTCCCTGTGGGACTCTTTCAAGGAACCGGTTG
>CBDTVF010000457.1:0-2681 GCA_965363775.1 uncultured Gammaproteobacteria bacterium | reverse complement strand
TGTTCGGTTAATCGTGGGTAACAAGTTACCCACCCTACGAATCCGTGGCGATGCGTGTGAAACGTTTTACGCACCCCACGAATTTGTGGTTGGTTCGGTGATCCGTGTGAAAAGGATTAAGCATCAAGGACGTAGGGTGGGTAACTTGTTACCCACGGGATGTTACGTTACCCACGCGGGATACGGGTTTTAATACGCTCCCTCGGTAAAAACCGGGTCAACCGTACCTTTCCAGGGGCCATGATATAGCTCGAGCTTTTTCTCTGCTGGTGTTGTGCCTGCATAGGTATTTGCAAACAGGGTCTCAAGGAAACCGGTTTCGTTTTCACCGGCGGCGCTCAGGCGGTTTCGGGCGGTCAGGCCGGTGGATGCCATTTCCAAAACCTCCAACGCTATGGACTGAAGTGTCCGCTTGCGGATTGTCGTCTTCAGACCCAATTTTGGTGCGTCTTTTCTTAGCTGTAAACGTTCTTCCATATTCCAGTCCCGTACCAGGTCCCAGGCGGCTTCGAGTACCGGTTCGTCATACAGCACCCCGGCCCAAAAGGCCGGCAGGGCGCATAGCTTCCGCCATGGGCCTCCGTCTGCGCCGCGCATTTCCATGTATCGTTTCAGGCGGACCTCGGGAAAAGCAGTTGTCAGATGATCTTCCCAGTCCTGAAGAATGGGTATTTCACCCGGCAGCGCAGGTAAAGTGCCGTTCATGAAATCGCGGAAGGACTGACCGGAAGCATCAATATACTCGCCATTCCGATAAATGAAGTACATCGGCACATCCAGCATGTAGTCGACGTAGCGCTCAAACCCCATCGATGAATCGAATACAAAAGGTAGCATCCCGGTACGATCAGGATCGGTATCTTCCCATACGTGTGAGCGGTAACTGAGGTATCCACAGGGTTTACCGTCGACAAAAGGTGAATTGGCGAATAATGCGGTAGCAACCGGTTGCAGAGCCAGCGCAACCTGGAATTTCTTGACCATATCTGCTTCAGAGCTGAAATCCAGGTTGACCTGTACCGTGCAGGTACGGCTCATCATGTCCTGGCCAAGATTGCCACGTTTGTCCATGTAATCACGCATGATGCGGTAGCGGCCCTTGGGCATCCATTGCATGTCTTTTCGTTCCCACTTGGGTTGAAAGCCCATACCCAGAAAGGCCACACCGAGCGGTTCAGAAATGGTTTTGACCTGCTTCAGGTGTGTGTAAACCTCATCACAGGTCTGATGTACGTTTTCAAGCAAGGCCCCTGAGAGTTCAAGCTGACCACCTGGCTCAAGTGTTATGGACGCGCCTGCATCATCCAGTAGAGCAATGATCTTGCCCTGCTCTTTGACCGGCTTCCAGTTAAATTGATCCGCCAGACCGTCAAGTACTGCCCGTATACTGCTTCTGCCTTCATAGGGTAGCGGGCGTAGATCGTTGGTGGTGAAACCAAATTTTTCGTGTTCTGTACCCAGTTTCCATTCGGATTTTGGTTTACAACCGGATTCAAGGTATTCAACCAGTTGCTGACGATTTTCGATATGGTTTGGGTTACCGGATTCTTTCAAGTGTGACACTCCACATTTATTTTTTGTCGAAATGGAACGAAGACCTGTAATTACTTGCCATAAACTAACGACGAGAGTCCGTTTGTTCAGTGCAAGGAACGATGATCGTAATGTATTATATAGTCTTTATTAAGGTGAGATGTTGCAGTGGGTAATGAAAGAGAGGAAAGACTGATCTTGTGAGCCACCTGCGCCAATTTTTCCTGCTGCCTATCCTGGTACTATTTCTTGGTGCCTGTGGCAGTGACAGCCGGAACCCGTCAACGGTTGATCGTCATGCCCACCCGGTTGATCTTGTGCTGACTGAGGATGGTCGGCCGATCCCATCCATTTTGGCCCCGGAGCAGGTACTGCACCGCGATAATGGTGAGGAACCACAAACGCTGGATCCGCACCTGGCCGAAGGTCTGCCCTCGGCGCACATCTTACGGGATCTGTTTGAAGGTCTGACTGCCGAATCCCCTGAAGGACGTATTATTCCCGGTGCAGCGATACGCTGGAACATCAGCAGGGACGGAAAAACCTTTACTTTTTATCTGAGGCGTGACGCCCTTTGGTCGAACGGTGATCCCGTCACTGCAAAAGATTTTGTTTACGGCTTAAGACGCAGTGCCGATCCTGCGACGGCATCTGCCTATGCCCAGGTTCTGCTGCCGATTGAGAATGCTGAAGAAGTACTTGCCGGCAAACTGCCAACGAGTGAATTGGGTGTCATCGCCATGGATGAGTTTACCCTGCAAATCATCATGCGGGATCCGACGCCTTATTTCCTTCACCTTTTAAGCCACTCCTCGACCTACCCGGTGCACGAGGCAAATGTACTGGAACACGGCCATTCGTTTTCCCGTCCGGGTAACCTGATATCAAATGGTGCATATATTCTCAAAGACTGGACCATACGTTCGAGCATTGAACTGGTCAAAAATAAAAACTACTGGAATGCAGAGAACGTTGTTCTGGAAAAGGTCTTTTATTACCCGTTTGAAGATCAGTCCACAGCCCTGAAGCGTTTCCGAAAGGGCAGGCTACACTGGACTGCCGAGGTGCCGAGCAATCAATTCGCATGGTTGAAGAAACATTTTCCGGACGAACTGATGATCAGTCCCTGGCTGGGCTCATACTATTTT
>CBDTVF010000456.1:0-2684 GCA_965363775.1 uncultured Gammaproteobacteria bacterium | reverse complement strand
TGGAACCTGCGCATATCCGCATACTGCCTGATGCCCAACCACTATCATCTGCTTGTCCAAACCCCTGATGCCAATATTTCCCGATGCATGCGCCATATTGTCAATCGGCGTTCAAATTTGACCCACTATCGGCACCCAAAATTGACCCACCTTCGATAAGGTTTTAATTCACCACAACCTCCTTTTGAGGAACTGAGGTGGTAGCGGACCAAGCAGATTTAATTCTGCCTGCTCTTCATTCGCCAGCTTTCATTTCCTGTCTCGATGATCTCACAATGATGGGTTAAGCGGTCCAACAAGGCCGTGGTCATTTTCTTATCGTGGAACACTTGTGGCCATTCTCCGAAGCTCAGGTTTGTCGTTATGGTCACCGAGGTTTGTTCGTACAGCTTGGAGATGAGATGGAATAGCAGCTGGCTGCCGTTTTTCGAAAAGGGCAAATACCCAAGTTCATCCAGGACCACCAAATCAAAGCGGACGAGCAAGTTTGCGATCTTGCCGCCTTCTCCTTCCAGCTTTTCCTTTTCAAGGTCATTGGCCAAATCCACAAGATTGTAAAACCGTGCTCGCGATCCGTTGCGAACCGCCTGTGCAGCTATGGCGATAGCCAAATGGGTTTTACCGGATCCCGTCCCGCCAACAAAAATCAGGTTGGTGTGTTGTTCGACAAATTCGCCTTCATACAAACTGCGGATTTGACGCTCGTCAACACAGGCATCGTTGAAGTTGAAGGTGTCCAAGTCCTTTTGTATTGGTAATTTTGCCTGGCCCATGCGGTAGCGAATGCTGCGAAGGTGGCGTTCGGCTGCTTCAGCGTTGAGCAACTCAAGGATGATCTTCTCTGGGATCAGGCGAGCCTTACGGCCTGTGGCCAGCACCTCATCGTATACCGATGCCATTCCCCGCAGTTTCAGCCTGTCCATCAGCTTTAGCGTATCATCGCGTAACATGATGCACCTGGCCAACAAGATCTTCATAGCGGCGACAATCGGCCACCGGTGCTTGCTTTAAAACAAGATGATCGGGGACTATGATGCCGTCTATGGGGTCATGATCCTGGCTGCGATTCAGATAGTTCAGCACCACTTCTTTACTGACCGAGTGGGCGCTTATGGCCTGTTTACATGCATGTTCAACAGCATCCACCCCATACAGCGGCAATACGCTCAGGATGCCGACAAACTGGCGATCCCAATCGTTGTATCGATTTTTCAACATCAATCCGACACGGGTTATGGACTCAGGCAAATCCCAGTCTTTAAACGGTGCCCCATTGCGCAGCACGCCGGGTTTGCGTTCCAAGACCGGCAAATAGTGCCAGGGATCAAACATGTTTTTATCGCGACCGAACTGTCGCTGATGCGCACCGATAACCACCGTGTCTTTGACGATCACAATCCGGTCCGCGTAAGCTCTCAGCTGAACGGTTCTTCCTGCATATCGGCAATCGGTACTGTAACGATTGCGGTCAAAATTGACCAGACTGCTTGGTGACACCCTGGCTGGACGTTCAGCATAACCATCAAAAGCTGACGGTGGCTTGTGCAGGTGCTTTTTCTCATCTTCGTAGATTTGCCAGATACTCTGGTTGCGATGCTCAGGATGACGGTGAGTTTTTGCCCAGCCGATGCAATGCGCTTTAAGCTGGCCGTTGAGTTGTTCAAAATCGGCAACCCTGATCCGGGGCGTAAAAAAGCGCTTTCGGATTACGCCGACCTGATTTTCCACCTGGCCTTTTTCCCAACCGGCTGCAGGACTGCAGGCCACCGGTTCAAACAAGTAGTGTGAACTCAATTGGGCAAAACGGTTGTTAAACTGCCTTTGTTTGCCAGTCAGGATCTTATTGACCACTGTCTTTAAGTTGTCGTAGATCCCACGGCGGCAGACACCACCGAAAAACTCAAATGCCCGGATATGCGCATCAAACACCATCTCTTGTGTTTCTCTGGGATAGGCGATCGCTAAACACATCCGGCTGTGACATAAACGAAGATGCGCCACTTTGACTTTCACAGGCATACCGCCCATTTGCACATAATCATGGCTCCAGTCGAACTGGAAGGCTTCACCAGGATCGAAGACAAGCGGCACAAACACCTGGCTGACCGACTTTCCTTGTTGCCTGCGCCAGCGCTGGACACTGCGTCGTACACTATCGTATCCGCCATCATACCCCTGGGCTTGCAATTGCTCATAGAGTATTTGCGCTGTCCGTCGCTGCCTTTTGGGTAATTTGAGATCGGCTTCCAATTGGGTCTTTATCCACTCAATGTGTGGACCCAGTTTGGGTCTGGGTTGTTTTTTGCGCGTGTAAGAAAACGCAGTCTGGTCGCTACGGATGACTTTCCTAACCGTGTTTCTGGACAGGTGAAAATCCCTGGCTGTCTGACGTATCGATTTGCCGTCCCGATGGATTGATAAACGCACTTTCCGGATCGTTTCCACTGTAAGCATCTCCCTGCCACCCTCCTCGTTACGGATTTTCCGTAGCTTAGAGGCAGCTGGAAGGTGGGTCAATTTTGGACGCCGATTGGGTCTAAAGATGGGTCATTATTGCATGCCGATTCACATGTACGCTTTGGGAAATTTCTTGCCGGGTGCCTTGGCAACGTTGCGCAAGGTAGGCACTTTGTGTTTGCCCATGTTTACAGGAGCAGAATCAGCATATTCCGGTATGGTTTTGA
>CBDTVF010000455.1:0-2686 GCA_965363775.1 uncultured Gammaproteobacteria bacterium | reverse complement strand
CAAGGCAACAATGTTTCCATAGGGCAGTTCTGCATCGACCATTTTTATTGCCATGCAGTAGCGCTGGTGAATATCGTACTCACTTAGACCTTCACGGAAGCCCTGCTCTGCCACCGTGTGTGCAACCGCACCCAGGTGCGCTGCCTCGGACATGCAGGCTATCTCGTAAGCCGTCTTGCGGGTTCTTTCCAGGTGTATACGGTTTAGCAGATGTTCCGGATTCAACTGCGCAGCGCCGACCGCCTCTGCAAGGCAGGCTGCGTCGCCGATATAAGCCGTCTGCTCATTGATGCCAGCCTGCTTCCAGGCATCTGCATTACGCACCGGTATGACTTCAAATTCATCCGCCCACCAGGAATCAGGATCAGCCGGCGGTAAATACCAGTAATCATCCGGCTGATAATAAAAAAGCTTGGGCTTCTGCCCGGGGCGCACCAACAGAGCACTGTCGTGTTGGCTGGTTAGTGGTAACCACCACAACAAATGCGGGTTACAACGGAACGGATATTCATAGTCATCCAGAAAACTGGCCAACTTGCTGCCAGCATGGATCAAAACTGCATCATATCCCTCGGCCTGAAGAGCGTTTTCCCAGCGCTGCTGTAATTCTGCAACGTGATTTTTATAGCCTTCTGTTACGGTTTTTCGTCCACCCATCTTGATTGCCTCTTTGTTCATTAAACTTGTTCTTGCAGCTAACGGCTTGTGTACTCGCTGATCCTACGTTATAAGGTTCACACTACACTACAATAAGCGATTGTCATCCATCGAAATATAACCCAGAATAAAAACATGACTCAAACAAAATCACTAACACTGTACAACACAATCAAACGCGAAAAACAGGTATTTGTACCACAGGATTCCGAGCGTGTAACGATGTATGTCTGCGGCCCAACCGTCTACAGCTATGCACACATCGGTAATGCCAGGCCAGCGGTAATTTTTGACCTGTTATACAGGCTACTGTCCAGTCTATACCCCAGGGTGGTCTATGCCCGCAATATCACCGATGTTGACGATAAGATCAACGCGGCAGCGGCCGAGCAGGATGTACCGATCGACGTAATCTCCAAACACTTCGCTGACATCTACCACAAAGACATGGCCTCGTTGGGTGTCGGTCTGCCCAGCATAGAGCCCCGGGCGACCGATCATATTGCGCAGATGATCGACATGACCGAACGTCTGATTAAAAGCGGTCATGCCTACGAGGCGGAAGGCCATGTACTGTTTTCGGTTGAGTCCTTTGATGATTACGGCTCGCTGTCCGGACGTGATGTTGATGACATGATTGCGGGGTCCAGGGTTGAGGTTTCCGATTTCAAACGGCATCCCGGTGATTTTGTTCTATGGAAACCATCCGTCGCACCACAACCGGGCTGGGATAGTCCATGGGGCTGGGGGCGGCCCGGCTGGCACCTGGAATGCTCGGTAATGTCCGAACAACACCTGGGCGAAACCATCGACATCCATGGTGGTGGTCAGGATCTGGTGTTTCCACACCATGAGAATGAAATCGCACAGAGTGTCTGCGCACATGGCGGCAAGACTTTTGCACGTTATTGGATGCATAACGGTTTTGTAACCATCAACAAATCCAAGATGTCCAAGTCACTCGGCAACACACAGGTGGTCCATGATCTGCTGGAAAACAATGCCGGTGAAGTCCTGCGTTACCTGTTACTGAGTGCACATTACCGGCAACCGCTGGACTGGTCAGAAGAAGCCCTCACCCGGGTAAAGCGTACCGTTGATCGTGTCTATGGTGTTCTGCGCGATGCCAATGAAAAGTTTGGCCCTTTCGAGGCTGCAAAATCACCTTCAGATGAGTTTATGTCAGCCTTAATGGATGATCTCAACACACCGGGCGCATTGGCAGTACTCAATAACGAAGCACGCAAACTGGCTAATGCCGAAAATACCGAAGCGGCACAATCTATTGCCGGAAAATTACTGGCCGCCGGTGCCCTGATCGGATTATTCCAGCAGGACCCTGAAGGTTGGCTGGCAGGAGACACCGAAGGCCTCGACGACGCGCTGATTGACCAGTTAATCGAAGAACGGAATGATTCACGCAAGCAAAAGAACTTCGCCCGCGCCGATGAAATAAGAGATCAGTTACAGGAAATGGGTATCGTTCTCGAAGACGTTGCAGGCGCTACACGCTGGCGCCGTGGTGGTGACCATGCATGACCCGCAAAAAGCCCAGCAAGAGATCATCAGCGATTTCGGTCTGTTTGATAACTGGCTGGACCGTTACCAGTACCTGATCGATCTCGGCAAGGCACTCGCCCCTCTGGATGAGGCGGAAAAGACAGATGATATTCTGCTACACGGATGCCAATCCAGGGTCTGGTTAATCATTGAGGGTGACGCGAACGAACTGAATATACGTGCCAATAGCGACGCGGCAATCGTATCGGGTCTGATTGCCCTTTTGATCAAGCTTTATTCAGGCTCATCTGCCAAACAGATTCTTGACACTCAACCGGAATTCATCGCTGCGCTGGGATTACAACAACACCTGTCAGCCACCCGCGCCAATGGTTTGCATGCAATGTTAGAAGCTATCTTCAGAGCTGCCCAGGCGTACGAATAAAACATCGGGTTATGTACAGGACAAAATGAATCGTAGGGTGGGTAACTTGTTACCCACGATCGGTTTGTAATTGAAATATAAAAC
>CBDTVF010000454.1:0-2688 GCA_965363775.1 uncultured Gammaproteobacteria bacterium | reverse complement strand
CACGCCGTTGTCGATGCCCTTCAACCAGTAGTCATACCAATCCAACTGGAGACCAAAAAAGTCCAGACGGGCGTCGCCGAGCTCGCGTTCACCCACGATGGTATTTTCAGTGGCGTAGGGATAACCACAGTGTGTACTGGGGCCGATAATGATGAACTGGTTGTTCCTGGTGCGCTTACTCAGACCTTTTTCCTGAAACTGGTTGAACATGGCAAGGGTTTCAGCTGCACCATAGTCATACCAGGAATCCATAAATAACATGGGCACATCAACGGTATCGGTTGACTGTACCAGATCCATATTGCGGAAATAGTCAGAATCCGGAAGACTGCTGACCCATAATCCATAATCAGTTGGCGGCAGATTGGCCCGCTGCAAAAGATCATAAGTTGGCAAGGTCTTGAGTAACGGAAGGTACTTGGAAAAATCGATTTCAGGGTCTTGCCTGAACAATTTTGCTGCCGGGGATCGAAACCACTCCTGCCGGTCAACCGACGCAGGTGGCTGCAAAAACACCTTTGTGCCGCTTCCGGCAAACCAACCGGCTGTCTGTCCCAATTCAAATACGCCACCATCAAAGGCCTCCCAGGCCCGGCCAGGTGTGTAATAGCCACTGGCCGGAGACATGGGCACAGCCGCCAGGTGATTAGGGTGCTTGGCTGCGGCCAGTACCACCTGGGTTTCACCAAGATATGAACAACCCGCTGTTGCCACCTTCTGGTTTGACCAATCCTGAGCGATTAACCAGTCAAGGGTGTCATAACCATCTTCACGGCGACCTGTTGCGATGACATAGTCGCCTTCAGACTCATATCTGCCTCGCACATCCTGAACGGCAATCACATAACCCCGCTGCAGAGCAGCATTGAGCGCAGGACTATTATCAAAGACGGTGTTTTTGCCGTAAACGGTCCGTAAAAGAATGACCGGTAATTTTTCGTCAACACCCCCGGGGATATAGATATCGGTCGATAGCCTGATACCGTCACGCATGGGTACCATGTTGCTTTTCACTACTTTGACCGGATGTTCGGCTTCAGCTGCCGAGAGGATCAAAGGTACCATCGATAAAACTAAAACCAGGAATCGAATAACAAAGGTCTGCATGAAGATTCTCCTCCCAAAAATGCCGCCGGACTGGCAATGTTACAACCAGACTAGTACAGCAGTCCATGTCTTGTCGACGCACTGTGTTCCGATAGGAAATAACCTGGCAACACATGCCTGGGGAACATGGAAGACACCTCCCTTTCTCCTTATACTGATATCTGTACATCAGGTGGGTGAACACCTGTCAAAGCGTTCATTCTCATAGCAAAGAGGGAAAAACCATGTACCGCTGTTTCTGGATAGGTGTGTTATCACTTTTTTTATTCGGTTCCCAATCAGATGCCACTGCAGAACAGTTGAGCCCGGAAAAACGTCTACTTGGTGTTGATGATTTTGACAAGACAATTGATGTTTCAAGCCCTCGACTATCACCCAATGGTGAGCTAACTGTTTACCAGTCGGCTGGAAAGATCTACATGGTGCCCACACTTGGTGGTGTTCCACGGGTAATCACTTCAAGCGCCTCCGGGGCATCGGAGCCAAGATGGTCAGCAGATGGAAAGACACTGTACTTTCTCTCCAACCGCTCCGGATCCTCGCAATTGTGGAAGCTGCCGCTGGATAGGTTCGGTGAGGCAGTGCAATTAACCGAATTTGATTTTCCCCTGACGACCATCGACCTGTCACCCGATGAAACCCGGTTGTTGCTCTCACAACAAGAGCCGTGGGAAAACAAAGACGAGGAGGGGAAAACAGAACCCTGGGTCATCGACCGCTTGCAGTTCAAAGAAGATGCCGGTGATGGCTATATCACTGCTGATACACCGAACCACTATTTGATCTATGATCTGGAAAAGAAAAGCACCACGCAGATTACCTCGGGTGACTACTCTGAATCAGAAGCGGTCTGGTCGCCGGATGGTGAATCAATCGCCTTTATCAGCAATCGCGGGATCGAACCGGATAAGAGTTACCGGACAGACGTGTGGGTGACGGAAAGCAGCGCTGCCAAAGACCGTCATCAACTGCTGCGGCTAAGCAATAACGAACACACGAAACAGGCCCCAGCCTGGAGCCCTGATGGCAAGCATCTCGCCTATATAACAGCCGAGAACGGGGTTTATGGCGTCCAGCATGTAGCCATCGTGTCTTCGGCTGGTGGTGTAGCAAAAGTCCTGACAGAAAAGCTTGATCGCTGGGTCACTGCATTCCGGTTTTCCGGCGATGGCCAATGGATTTATCTGCAATACGACAACGCAGGTGGCACACACCTTGCGCGTATTCATCTAAGAACCAATGAAATTCAGCCCATGATACAGGGCGAAAATGTGGTCTACGGATTTGATATTGATCGGTCCGGCCATATCGTGGCAAAAATCGGTACCAAAAACCGCACTGCAGATATCTATTCGCTGAACGATTCAAAACTCACCCGACTGAGTAATTCAAACAAGACCTTTTTCGATGCCCTGACACTGGGTAACAAGGAGAAGATCGTGTATTCAAGCGCAGACGGAACACAAATTGAGGCCTTTGTGACGAAGCCACCGGGGTTCAGAAAGGGGAAGCTCTATCCAACCATTCTGAAAATCCATGGAGGTCCGCTCGGTCAATTCACCTACGAATACGACTTTGGCA
>CBDTVF010000453.1:0-2702 GCA_965363775.1 uncultured Gammaproteobacteria bacterium | reverse complement strand
GTTCAGCTTCATCCCACCAAAATGAGCGCAATCGGTAGCGCGCCCCACATGGTCCGCCATTAATCGTTTTTCTAACCAGCAGAAGTTTCGTTTTGCTCAGTGGAATGTGGCAAACGCCCTGCTTTTCGCAGGGCGTCGCGGAGAACGTATTCGATTTGAGCATTAACGCTACGCAACTCATCATCTGACCAGCGACGCACTGCCTGCCAGATATCCTCGCTGATTCGGAGCGGAAAAGCCTTTTTCGCAGCCATCAGTGCAATATCTTCAGTTGTACAATGAGCCGGTGTTCAACACGGGTTGAGCATTTTCTTCGCCGCAGAGAACCACCAGCAAGTTACTGACCATGGCAGCCTTACGTTCATCATCAAGCTCAACGACGTCCTGCGCCTTGAGCTCATCCAATGCCATCTTGACCATACCCACCGCACCATCAACAATCTGACGACGCGCTGCAACAATCGCCTGGGCCTGCTGCCGCTTGAGCATTGCACTGGCGATTTCCGGTGCATAGGCCAGGTGGCTGATACGAGCCTCAATCACTTCAACACCAGCCTTGTCGAGGCGATCCTGTACTTCCATCTTGAGTTCTTCGGCAATCTGCTGCGGGTTACTGCGCAACGCGACCTCACCATCATGTGCCTCATAAGGATAGGTCGTTGCAAGGTTTCTCAAGGCAGCCTCAGACTGAATTTCTACAAATGAAATGTAATCATCCACTTCGAAAACCGCCTCGGCCGAGTCCACTACCTTCCATACGACCACCGCTGCGATTTCAATCGGGTTGCCGGAACTGTCATTGACTTTTAATGGATCGCAGTCAAAGTTCCGAACCCGCAACGACACCGTTTCTTTGGCGTAGAACGGACTGGCCCAACGTAAGCCGGTCTCACGCGCGCTGCCAACATACTTGCCAAAAAGCGTTAATACCCTGGCCTGGTTTGGATGAACCATGAAGAACCCAACCAGGCCCAACACAAACAGGATAATGATGGGGACCACCACAGCAAACAGCAAAATGACACTCTCACTGGTGACCATCTTGTAAAAGAACCACACTCCCGTCAGCAATAAACCTAAAAGAACCACCAGCGCGAGGTAACCTGACGCGCTATCACGGGGAATTTCTCTATTCTTACTTTTTTCCATATCTTCGCTCCTTGATATCATTTTAATATCATTATAATACATGTCAAAAATTACTCAATATGTCAAAAGTCACTTCTTAGTCAATATAGGGTTTACCAAAATTGGCTGCGTGGGGATATAATCGCCGCTTGGCTCAATACTAAGGAAAAGAAAAATGCGCGGCTTGATACTTCTTTTGGCAATTTTACTTCCGTTTTCATCGTCGGCAGACTCCTCATTGCCGTTTATGAAAGACCGTGTCGGTGACAGGGAATTACCCCGACCGTGGGGACTCGGCCTGGATTTCTACACCATGGATCAGGATTACAATATCAAGGATCTCGAATTCGCCCTTCCCGGTGTCGTGGTTGGTGACCCGTCTGCGATATCAGTCACAAACGATATGCAGCACTTTGATATCAAGGGTGATGTATGGTTACTGCCATTCCTGAATGTATTCGGACTGGTCGGCAGAATGAGTAGCGATACAGTGGTGGATTTTTCTGATGCGGACATACAAGGGCTACCCCCTGGCTTTACACTCGGTGATCTGCCGGTCTCATTTGATGGCACCGTTTACGGCTTGGGATTTACATTGGCTTACGGCACTGAAAACTGGTTCACCTCTTTAACGAGCACTTTCACAAAAACCAGTACCAGTGGTGATCTCGACTCAACGGTTAAATCAACTTCAGTCCAGCCGCGTATAGGACTACTCCGGGACAAATGGCGGTTTTGGGTCGGTGCCATGTACCTCGATACGGATGAGAAACACAGTGGTGTGTTCGACCTGCCCTTTATTGGCCCTGTCCCTTTTTCAGTGGAACTGGTCACACAGGATAGCTGGAACTATACCGCCGGAACCGGTTACGTCTTCAGTGACAGGGCTGATTTGAGTTTTGAGATTGGATTTGGTAACCGTACTCATACATTATTCAATTTCAACTATCGGTTTTAATACACCTGAATGAGCAAAACGCGTTTTCTCTTTTGTTTGTTGTTCATCATAGCCCCGTCAATTGGCGGGGCTTATGAAACCGATCAATTTAATAATCGAAACCAGCCAATTGAGGACTCCACCTCGATCATGAACTACCAGGTCACACAGGCCATCGCGAGCACCATCACAAGCTTGCATGGTCCCCGTGACGAGATGAAGGTAGTCAATGGCATCTATCACAAGATTGGTGGAAAACATTGGGTAGACAAGCTGGAACGGTTTGCGATGAGTTCCGACGAGGTGGAAAAGCTCAACACCTCCTCCCATGACTCCATTTACACGGGGCACCCGCTGTATGCTACAAGGGTTGCCGGATTATTTGGGGTCGGCCCCACACTGAAAATCAACAATGTTCTTGTCGGTACTGACAAGCTTGGCCACTTCCTGTCACAGGGGCGAAAGTTTTATCGTCGCTGGGTAAGAATGGGCGATGAGAGCAAGGCGGCTGAGCAGTCTGCCTACACCGAAAGGGCCCTGTTTGGCCAGATGACCACGGGTTCGTATTCAAACGCAGACCTGGTGGCTAATTTCGAAGGCTACGTGTTCTACCGCAGCCTTTTTGAAGACAATATCG
>CBDTVF010000452.1:0-2712 GCA_965363775.1 uncultured Gammaproteobacteria bacterium | reverse complement strand
GTCGATCATGTGAACACCATGGTCGACCAATCCCATGCCTGAACCACCCGGGCCGCCTTTTTGGTAGTGGGCAAAACTCAGGGGTACATGACCGTCGGTTCCAGTGCCACCCACTACCGATTCGGTCATTAGCGTTACTTCACCAATGGCGCCTGAGGCGATGAGTTCTCGAGATTTTTGTACAGCGGGAAGGAAGCGGTAAGAAGCGCCATAAAAGAATTTGACGCCGTGTTGCTCGCATATTGACACCATCTGCTGCGCGTCTACCAACGTGATTGCGATCGGCTTTTCACAGAAAACATGAACACCCGCCTCGGCGCAGGTTTGTACCACTTGCCTGTGCAAACTGGCTGGTACCAGGACACAGGCGATATCCAGGGATTCGGTTTCTAACATCGCACGATAGTCGGAATATCCCCGAAAACCATGTAAAGCACTCATTTCGTCCAGTCGTTCCTGTCGTGGCTCAGCTGCGGCTACGACTTCGATTCCTGATACTTCCTGGTAAGCGCCCAAGTGTGCCTCGGACACACCACCCAGCCCGATAATTCCTACTTTCAACATCGTATCTGCTTCCTCAAAATTAATATTTCAGGCGCCCGAAAACCGGAAACTCACAAAATCCGACTCACTGGGTGGGCCTGCAGCCAAGTGAAGCTGTACCTTCTGTCCATATTCATAAATCAGTGATCCGGCTGTATAAGCAATAGCACTGGCCTCGATATTCGTCGAATGGTCACGGCAAACGGGATTATCAGGATCGTCCCTGGCTCGAAGGGCCGATTTGAGGTCTTCAAGATTGACGATACCTTCCCTGTTGACGGTCCTTGCTGCAATGGAAGCAAGGCGTGAGCAGGAATTTGTATTATGCACCTGAGAACTGCCGTATTTTGACTTGGCGAGTTCCTCAAATCTGCCCGTGTCGTCATTTGCCAGTGGATGATTGGTGTGGCAAACCCGGAGACCATCGGCCCGCGGCCGGTATTCAACAACTTTATTAGGTGAGCATTCAAAGGAGCCGACCCTGCCGACTGTGCTCAGGGTATAGTTCTGACCGGCCGCATGCGTAGTGTTTTCAAGGAAGGCCACCGCTTCATCAAAGGAGGCTTTTTCCAGCAGGCTGCGTGCGACAAATGCGACCGGCAGTCCGTCCGGTCGGCAACCAAGCTGCATCAGCGTATTACAGTTCACGCCGAGTGGCGCATTGTTCATACCGCACAAAACCAGGAACCCTGCACAAGTAAAAACAAGACTCTCGAGATCGCTTTCGGGATACTGAATGCGCAGTAAAACCTGGTGGTCCTCCACGTAACTCATGATATCCATGTTCTGTCCTGCGTAAGTGGGACTACCTTCCTGATTGACAACGCCGAATGCCGTGCATTTGCTGTGGACCTTCGCTTGCGGTGCATAATGGTAGCTATCGAAGAACCAGTCTTCATCCATCAACTGGAATCGGAACATCTTCTCCGGCTCAATGTTGGCGCCGTCGGCCATGCCCCAAACTTCTTCCAAAAGGGCAGGTGCCCACTTATTTACGGCATCAAGATAAGCACTAAACTCGTCGAAGGCGGCATAATAATCCTTAGGCGGGAATCCCAGGCGCTTGCAAATCGCCTGTTCATGTTTTTCCATGACAGCGTGGATGTCCTCGCGAAGGCTTTCACCAATGGCGCGCCCCCGCTCGCGCGGCGATCCACCCACTGTCAGTACTTTCATTTCACTGGTATTCACAGTTTATCTCCACAGCTTTGTCGCAGCGCATGCTTTACGACTTTACCTAAACTGTTTCTGGGCAGATCCGGGCGAATCGTCAACCCGATTAATCGCTGGGCTTTACCCAGTCGGTCATTGGCCCAGACGAGGATCTCCTCAGCGCTGGCTTTGCCGTCTTGTTGTGTCACAACATGTGCATAGGGTGATTCGCCCCACTGATCTGAGGGTGTGCCGATAACGGCAGCCTCGATAACCTGCGGATGGCTGATCAGGACGTCTTCAAGATCGCTTGCATAAATATTGAAACCACCCGATATGATCATGTCCTTCTTTCGCCCACTCAGATAAAGAAATCCATCTGAATCAAATCTCCCAATATCGCCCGAGCGAATGTATTTTTTTCCGCTGTCATCGCGCCAATAGACACTGTCAGTTACCTCGGGAAGATTGACGTACTCCCGCATTTGAACCCCACTGAATCCAATAATTTCCCCGGTTTGTCCGGTGGGTACATCCTCGCCCGAGTCATCAATAATTCTCACGCTGCCTTCCCGATCCGACCAGGGTTTTCCAACCGAACCGAGCTCGTCCGGATTCTCATGGGCGTAAAGAACCGTGCGGGCCCCACCCTCGGTTGATCCATAGAGATCGACCAGTCCACCTCTGGGCCAGTCCTCCATTACCCGTGCTTTGTCTGACGCTGCAAATGGGGAACCGGCACATATTTTGAGCGTTTCCGGCATCATTCCAGATGAAAACAGCTTGCTATCAAGCATGCGGCTGAGTTGGACGGGTACCGTAACGAGATGGGTAGGTGAGATATCAAAACATGCTTTCAGCGAGCTTTCTGTATCAGGTTTTTCCGGGAAAACCAGGGTTCCGCCGATGTTCAGAGTTGCACAGACCGCGGTAAGCGCCCAGTTTGAATACAGTGACGCTGTCACCATAACGCGGGACTCCGGAACAACACCAAACGCATGCCAGTTCGGGACCTGG
>CBDTVF010000451.1:0-2717 GCA_965363775.1 uncultured Gammaproteobacteria bacterium | reverse complement strand
CGAGCACGGATTGGTAATGCAAGCCTCAGTGAGGTGGGTGAAGATGTATGGAGAGAGAATATGAATGATAAAAGAGTAGAGACTCCCCGCAGTATCGGCTGGATTTTATTCATCGGTGGTCTGCTGGTCATTGCCGGCATTGCAGTGTTCGGGTTTATTTTTAGTGATGAGATTCATATAGCTATGAAACTCCTCATAATCGCGATTTATGGCGGCCTGGCAACATTGCTGTATTCAGCGCTGCGGCAACGGCTTATCGAACGCAAAACAGACAAATACAAAGACGTGGAGATTTGAAATGTTAATAGTGACCAGTGATACAGTAGCTAATCATCGAATCGTAAGGACAATTGGCCTGGTGCGTGGAAACACCGTGCGCGCACGCCACGTCGGCAAGGATATTATTGCTGGCCTGCGTGGTATCGTCGGTGGCGAGATCCATGAATATACAAAACTGATGGCCGAAAGCCGTGAGCACACTATTGATCGCATGGTCGCTGAGGCACAGCAACTCGGTGCTAATGCCATTGTTACCACCCGGTTCACCACCTCGGTCATTGTAGGTGGAGCAGCGGAGCTACTGGCAGTGGGTACTGCGGTCATGATTGAACCTGAATAACTGCGCTTGGTCGTATTCTAACTTCTTATTTTGGCACGGCGTTTTCGGCCGGGTTTGACGTCACACAGATTTGATTCGGGCAGGGTGATGATTTTGGCCAGGTTCGGGTATGCATGTTTTGCGTGTGGAATACTCAGGGCTTCGATGAAGTGATCCTGAAAACTTTCATCTATCGCAGTTTCTATTTTTTCCACTGCGCGAACCCTGTTTTCAATTTCCCTGCGTGATGCCCTGTTCAGCAAGGCGATCCGCGCGCCGGTACCGGCAGCGTTGTTGGCTGAGGACACCTGTTCGAGATCGCAATCCGGAATCAAACCAAGCACCATCGCATACCTGACATCAATATGGCTGCCAAAGGCGCCGGCAAGACGGATCCTGTCTACCGTTTTCACACCCATGCGCTCCATCAGCAACTTGGCACCGGCATACAAAGCGGCCTTGGCCAGTTGGATGGCCCGCACATCGGTCTGCAGGATTCGGATATCCAGTTCGCCTTCGTGTAACAGGTAGGAGAATGTACGTGCGTTGGCTTCAATACGGGGATTACGTGCCGCCATTGCGCCATCGATGATGCCATCGGGAAGGATGATGCCAGCCAGGTACATGCTGGCGATGGCTTCGATGATACCGGAACCACAAATCCCCGTGACTTCCTGTTCCCCTAGCTCATCCTTGAAACCGGGATCATCAGACCAGAGCTGACCGCCAATGACTTTGAATTTCGGTTCCAGGGTTTCCGGGTCAATCCGAACTCTTTCGATGGCACCTGGCGCGGCCCGTTGGCCAGCGCTGATCTGGGCGCCTTCAAAGGCAGGGCCAGTGGGACTGGAGGCGGCCATTATTCTATCGCGGTTGCCCAGAACGATTTCGGCATTGGTACCAACATCAATGATCAAACTCATTTCATCGAGCTGCCAGGGTGTTTCGGCCAGCATCACGGCTGCCGTATCTGCACCGACATGGCCTGCAATACAGGGAAGTATGTAGGCCCGCGTGCCAGCAGCCAGTTGCAGATCCAGTTCATTTGCCAGCAATTCTGTTGATCGGTTGGTGGCCAGGGCAAATGGCGATGAGCCCAGGGGTGTTGGATCCAGTCCCAGGAGCAGGTGATGCATGATGGGGTTGCCTACCAGCGTGATTTCCAGTAGCTGGCTGACGTCAATTTTGGCCTGGTCGATTACATTTTCCAGTAGTTCATTGATGGCGGTTCTGACAGCCCCTGTCATCTGGCTGGCGCCTTGGGGGTTGAGCATTGCGTAAGAAACACGGCTCATCAGGTCTTCGCCAAAACGTATTTGGGGATTCATGGCGCCGGCACTGGCCATTACCCTTCCACTTGTGAGGTCGCACAAATGAACGGCAATGGTGGTAGAGCCTACATCAATAGCAGCACCATAAAGATGTTCCTGGAAACCAGGCCAGATCGCTACTATCCGGATTCCTTCACGAACTGCAACGGTCACCCGCCATTGACCATCCCTCAGAGCGGCTTGCAGAGATTGCAAAACATTGAAGTCACAATCCAGCTCGGATAATCCCCAGTCTTTTTGTAAGGCTTTCAACAGGCGTTGCAAGTCACCTTCAGGGTATTCCAGGTCGGGTTCTGTCACCTGTGTGAAATACAGGTGGACCATTGGATCGATCTCGATGGAGTGTGCATCGTATTGTTTGCGTACCACCTGTTGGTGAACCTGGCTGGTGGAGGGCACATCGATTCTGATGTCGTCCAAAATTGTTGCACGGCAACTCAGCCGGTTTCCGCTCTTGAGCTGTCCGGTTTTCCGACAATATTGCTCGTCTTCCGTCAGGTCACCCAGATGATCAGGGCTGGATACAATCCCTTCCCTGGCGTATGTGCCCTCGATGGGTTCTACCTGGCAACGACCACAAAGGGCCTTGCCACCGCATATGGAATCAATATCTACACCCAGCTCACGCGCAGCCTGCAATACCGGTGTACCCACAGGAAATTGTCCATGTTTGCCGGAGGGACTGAATATGATTTTTGGTAGCCTGTGTTCTGGCATTTTATTTGTCCTGGGTAAAGTCTGTAAAGGGTCGGCCGTGTGCTCAGGTTCTGGCAGAGCTTATGACGGTA
>CBDTVF010000450.1:0-2719 GCA_965363775.1 uncultured Gammaproteobacteria bacterium | reverse complement strand
GTCACCAGTTTGTCCTGCGAGATAACGTCAACACCATTTTCAGCATATGTCAGCCGTATAACATCAACCACCGACAAGCGACCGGGAACACCCTGAAAAGAGATAGTCCAAGATTGTTGTGCGTCTACATCGGAAATTGTCCAGCGGTAACCATCCTGGTCACCTCTATCCATCTCTCCGATCAATATGGCTGAACCGTTGACCTCGTTGAAATCCAACGGTTTGTCATTGGGCTCAATTTCGTATATCGAGTTATAGGCTTGCAACGTGGATGAACACAGCATCCACGCGGCAGTCAGAGTCAGTAGAAAATTAATCCGACGCATGACTTACCATGATTGGGATTTTACTTTCTTCCATCCTGCAGGCGCAGCAAACTGGCTCTCATTAACATCGTTCTCATTGATACCGGTCAGCTCCGAAGTGATTTTGAAAAGGACAACCGAACCCGCTGCCGGATTGGCCGCCTCTGCCACGGGCTCAGGCTCGTCTTTCTTCTTTCGTTTACGGAATTTATTGAATGCCCCACCAATGAGATCCCGACTGGCGGCACCGATCGCTGATCCGGCAATAGAACCACCAACACTGTTACCCATGGATTTCGCCGTCTGCTCTCCTATTTCTGAACCCAGGTGACCTGCAGCAGTACCGGCAGCAGCATCAATCCCTGAGTTGGCGGCGTCATTCCACATATCATCCAAGGCAATTGGCTGGCCAGCACCAGTAGTACAGTTCTCTCCGCCAATCTCAAGACTCATGATTGTCTTGACCGGGTATCCCTTCATATCGCCCGACTCCGATAGCACATCATCCCAGCCCTGTTTGAACATACCGAGCAAACCACGGGTATTGACCTTGGCCATGGCGAGCATCTCATCACCGCCCATTGCCCTGGCCATGCCTTCCTGAAACGCCTGCGCTTCCTTTCTTCCTGGCATACGTTTGGCATTCCAGTACTCCATGTTCCAGGTCATCTCGCAGCTTTTGCCCGTACTTGGGTCTTCACACATCTGGGTGGCTGAAATCTTTGTCTGCTTTGCGCTTACACCTGCAAATTTCGCTTTTTCACCGGTGTTTTGTACATCCAGAACAGGTTCTGACCACTGGCAATCACCTTCGCTGACCGGCAGCCCTCCACCATTGGGCATCTCTTCCATTTGCGCCATACTCTTTTCTATCTGCGCCCGCATTTGCTGTAGTGACAGCTCTGAATATTGCTGTTTTTCAGGCATCAGGTTGAGCATGCGATCAGCATCCAGCAGGACAATAGTGGCCGTATTCATATTCTTGGCAAATTTCTTCATCAGGCTGGACTTGGATTCCATCTGATTCTCAGTGCGCCCGCGATTGCCGGAAATGATAGTGGTCACGGTACCTTCCGAGGCCATCATCGACATGGCGCCCGACGCGTCCACCGAGATGCGTTGCTCAAGTGTAATATCGGCCTGAGTTTGTGATGTGTAACTACCGAAAGCTACTAATATGCCCAGGGTGTAGATAGTCAGAAACTTCATTGCTTTCCTCCATGATGATCAATGAGTCCTGCGACTCGTGAAAAAATATGTGTCATTATAAATACGGATTAAATGGTACTTTGCCGCCTTATTAGCTTAAAGCATTTTTGTAGACGGCGATTTTACTCATCCATTTTTCATTATTAACCAGGATAATACAAAACATTTCAGGGACAGATGAAAATGATGCAATCCAATATTCGAAACACACTATTGTTGGTACTCACACTCAGTTTTGTTTTTTGCAATGGCCCCCTGTTTGCTGCCGAATGGCCCCCATCACCGGAGGTAACAAACAGAATTGATGCTGCCAGGGACATGCTTAACGAGCTTGTCAAAGCCATGCCGGCAGACCTGAGTGATCCGCAAACACTGGCTGACACGCTTGATTATGAAATTGAAGTTGCGCATCTATTTGTGCGCGACCGGGTAAGGTTCGAACCTTATCTCGGTGTGCTTAAAGGTCCACAAGGTACGGCAATGACCTTGGCGGGCAATGCTTTTGACCAGGCCCTGTTGCTGGCCAACCTGATTAATATCATGGGTGGTGAAGCCCAGTTGGTAACCGGCTCTCTCGATAACGCCAGTACAGACCTGTTATTGAACCGTGCATTTGTAGCAGTCGCGGTGGAGCCAGGCACTGCAGACACCTCCATGTTGATACCCATCCTTGCACGCTACAGTCAGGAACTTGCAGCTTCATTCAAACAAAGCCTGGAACAACAGGTTTCCAATCAGGACTCCAGCAGTCTGGAGTCAGACACACAAAAGCTGGCTGAATTGCTCCAAAGCCTGGTTGGTTTGGACACGAAAGTCGGCAATAATTCTGAATCACTACAACGTCTGAAAGACCAACTTGGCTCTTCTTACGCCTGGGTCCGTTGGCGCGACGGTCCATCTGATGAATGGCAGGCCTTACATCCCGTTTTCGCACAGGGGCAATTGCCATTGAGCACTCAAACCGGTGTAATCACAGCTTCGGTACCAGAGGAATTACAACACCGGTTGGCTATTTCCCTGCTGATTGAACGGCAGCTACATCATGGTGGAGGTACTGAACGAGAGGCCATTATGAGCACTTACAGCAGGCCAACCGCCGCGTTATTCAAGCAGGATCTGGTGATCGAAATGGGTCCAGTGCCAGGTCCAAAGGGCAGCAGTTCAGACGCCGCATTTATCTTGCCTTATCTGAATGGTGCAATTGC
>CBDTVF010000449.1:0-2725 GCA_965363775.1 uncultured Gammaproteobacteria bacterium | reverse complement strand
CTGAGAATAAATACGAAGTTCGGGGGCTTTGAGGAGAATACCCCGGGCGATCTGTATCTGGCTGCGGACGATATCAATACCGGTCACCTGTTCGGTAACCGTGTGCTCCACCTGGATACGCGGGTTAACCTCGATAAAAAAGATGTTCTCATCTTTATCAACGAGAAACTCAACCGTACCGGCATTGCTGTAGTTCACATGCCGTGTAATCGCCAGGGCATAGTCGAATAATTTCTGTCGGGTTTTTTCCTGCAAGGCCACACTGGGGGCCACTTCCACCACTTTCTGGAAGCGACGCTGCACCGAACAATCACGCTCAAACAGGTGAACCAGATTACCTTCGTTGTCACCAAGGATCTGCACTTCGATGTGTTTTGGCGATTCGATGAATTTCTCAAGGAATACCGTGTCATCACCGAAGGCTTTGAGCGCCTCACCACGTGCGTCTGAATAGGCCGTTTCCAGCTCGTTTTCACTACGTATCACACGCATACCGCGGCCACCGCCACCGGAGACTGCTTTCAACATCAGCGGGTAACCAATACGACTTGCCTCTACGCGCGCGACTTCAACCGTATCCAGTTTTTCCTTGCTGTCTTCAATCACCGGGATGCCGGCTTCGACTGCGTTGGTCTTGGCCTGGACCTTGTCACCCAGCATGGCCATGGCCTCGGGTGTAGGGCCGACAAAGATAATGCCTTCCTGCCGGCATCGAGTGGCGAACTCAACATTCTCGGACAGGAATCCGTAACCGGGATGGATCGCATCGACATGGTTGAGCCTGGCGATCTCGATGATTGCTTCTATGTCCAGATAGGGTTTTAGCGGATCATCATCCTCACCAATCTGGTAGGCCTCATCCGACTTGTAACGATGCGGTGAAAACCGATCCTCATGGGTATAGACGCTGAGGGTGCGAATACCAAGTTCAGAGGCCGCACGCAAAACACGTATGGCAATTTCACCACGGTTGGCGACGAGGATCTTATCTATTTTGTGCAGCCTTCTGCCCTCATGTTGCGCCTTCACGTTTTGTGGAACGACTCAGCCGCATCTGCACGCTGGCGCAACCAGTCTGAAACGGCGAACCTGGATCCGCAGGCCTCAGCCATGCGGTCACACTCAGCCACAAAATGTTTGATACCAACACTATCAATGAAAGAAAGTGTGCCACCGGTCCACGGCGGGAAACCCCAACCGAAAATGGAACCGATATCTGCATCGGCGGGATGATCCAAAACACCTTCCTCGAAGCAACGGGCGGTCTCAAGTGCCTGACGGTAAAGTAAACGATCGATCACTTCCTGCACCTGTGGTTGCTCATCTGTCACTGGATAAATTTCCGCCAGACCGGGCCAGAGATATTTCTTTTTGCCTTCGGGGTACTCGTAAAAGCCCTTGCCGAAACGTTTACCCTTGCGATCCAGCTCCTCAACGAACTTGCGTATCACCGGGAAGCCAGAATCGAAGTTGTAGTCATCACCCAGATCTTTTGCCGTCTGCATGGTGATCTTGTAACCGAGATCAAGTGTAACCTCGTCCATCACCGCTAACGGGCCGACCGGCAGACCCGCCATTTTTGCCGCGTTTTCAATCAACGCGGGGTTAATACCCTCGGCCAGCATTGTCATGCCTTCGTTGGTAGAGGTGCTGAAACAACGGGAGGTATAGAAACCCGGGCTGTCATTGACCACGATCGGTGTTTTACGGATTTGCTGTATATAGTCCAGACCACGTGCAATGGCCTCGTCCGAACTTTTCTCACCCGTAATCAGCTCAACCAGTGGCATTTTGTCGACTGGTGAGAAGAAATGCAGACCGATAAAACTCTCCGGTCGTTTGGACGCCTCTGCCAGGCCCGTGATGGGCAGGGTGGACGTATTGCTGGCAAATATGGCACTTTCAGGAATGACTGCCTCGGTCTTCGCGGTTACCGCAGCCTTGATCTCACGACTTTCAAAGACCGCCTCGATAATCAGTTCACAGCCTTCCAGATCGGCATAATCGGTGGTCGGATGAATCAGACCCAATAAGGCGTCCGCTTTCTCCTGTGTCGCATACCCGCGTTTGATGGCTTTTGCCAGCAAACCTTCTGCATAGCCTTTCCCCCGTTGGGCGCCTTCGAGGTCGGTATCAAGCAGAACTACCTGCATACCGGCTTTTGCGGACACATAGGCAATACCCGCACCCATCATGCCAGCGCCGAGGATACCCAGCTTCGTTACCCTTGCCTTCTCAACACCCTTCGGACGACGGGCCAGTTTGTCTGCTGCACCCTTGTTAACAAACAGGCTGCGCATCATATTGCGGGCAACAACACCGGACAGCAACTGGCCAAAATACTGTGACTCGATATCCAGCCCGGTATCGATGGGCGTGATGCAGCCTTCATATACCGCTGAAAGAGCACCGATAGGTGCCGGGTAATTGTGCTGTGTCATACCGGCAACCAATGATGTTCCCACCATGAATGTCTGGGAATTTCTGGGTGTCATGGCCCCTGCCCCGCCGGGTACTTTGAAGCCTTTGACATCCCAGGGTGCAACCGGGTCTGGGGACTCGAGCAACCAGGTTTTCGCACGTTGCAGCAATTCTCCGACCGGTGCGATTTCATCTACAAGACCCTGTTCGAGCGCCTGTTGCGGTTTTAACTTCTTACCCTGCACAATCACCGCCAGGGCCTTTTCGGTGCCAATCAGACGTGGCAGACGCTGGGTTCCACCTG
>CBDTVF010000448.1:0-2728 GCA_965363775.1 uncultured Gammaproteobacteria bacterium | reverse complement strand
TTTTATTCGTAGGTGTTGTTTGATCCATTTGAAGAACAGTTCGACCTGCCAACGGCAACGATACAGATCTGCGATCGTCATGGCCGGTTGTCTCGCGTCAATTAACTGTAACCGGCCATTCCAGGCAGTTGTATTCACCGGGTTAACAATCAGTATTCTGTTTCCTTTCGAATTAGTTTCCAAATAAAGATAGGAGAATAGATATGCATGCATCAAAAAGCCTGGTAAGGCAATCACGAGTCAGGCGCAGTGCCTCCGAGTGGCAAGATATATTCCAACAATTTTCACACAGTGGTCAAACCCAAGAGATATTTTGTGCGGAGCAATCAATAGCGCTGAGTACTTTCAACCGCTGGCGTCAACGCTTGAATGGCCCAACTGAATTGACTATTGATGAAGCGGCCAGTTTTATCGAATTGTCATCCTGTGATGAGCCACCCTCGACAACCCCCTGGGATGTGGAACTGCAGTTGGGATCCGAGATCATCTTACGCCTGCGTTACCGATGCTAAACATTGCCGAAGGCCGGCGTATCTGGTTGTGTACCAGCCCGACCGATATGCGCCGCTCATTCGATGGGCTATCTGCCCAGGTGTACACTCACATGAGTGAAGATCCGAGCCGCGGTGACTGGTTTGTTTTTATTAACCGCAGACGAACCCAACTGAAGATACTGGCCTATGAAGAAGGGGGTTATTGTTTATGGTCGAAACGCCTGGAGCAGGGTCAGTTCGCTTTGCCATGGCATGCACATGAGATCAAGCGGGACTTGAGCCGAACGGCTTTACTGGCCTTGCTGGAAGGCATAGATATCGAGATAAAAAGGCAACGAAAAAGGTATAAAAGAGCAGCATAAACGGGCTGATTTTGGTAGAATATCTTCTTTCAAATCAACAGGATAGATTGCTTGTCAGCACCCACGCGCATCATTGAGTTAGAGCAGGAAAATGCGCTATTGGCATCCGAGCTGACTTCTGTAAAGCATCAGCTCGACTGGCTCAAACGCCAGTTGTTTGGTGAGAAATCAGAAAAGCGCCTGGAGATTGATCCAGTGGTGCAAGGCAACTTGCTAGCCGCCCTGGGAGTTGAACCTCCACCTCAGAAAGAACTCGATACCGAGACCATTACCTATCAACGGCGTAAAAAGACCCGTGATAACGCGGTCAACGATAGTGGGTTGCGTTTCAGCGATGAGGTGCCCCGGGAAGTCATTATTGTCAAAGACCCTGAGTTCGATGCTTTACCAGAAGATCAGCGCAAAATCATTGGTGAAAAGGTCAGTTTCCGTTTGGCACAACGCCCGGGTAGTTATCTGGTGCTCGAATATCGGCGACTGGTTTATAAGCGACTCCAGGATCAGAAGATCGTGACAACTGCGGCACCTGCCAACGTACTGGAAAAGAGTAGCACCGATGTGAGCTTGCTTGCCGGCATGTTGATTGACAAGTTCTGTTACCACCTGCCGCTGTATCGTCAACATCAACGCCTGGCACAAGCCGGTATCCAGGTAAGTCGAACCAGTTTAACCAACTGGATCAGCCGTGCCATCGATTTACTCAAACCCATCGTTGATGCCCAGTATCACCATCAACTGCTCAGTCAAGTACTGGCAATGGACGAGACTCCGATCAAGGCTGGAAAGCAGAAGAAAGGCAAGATGCGCCAGGCTTATTTGTGGCCCATGTATGGTGATGATGATGAAATCGTATTCCGCTACTCACCCTCGCGTGCACACCACTATGTGCATGATTGGTTGAAAAACTATAGCGGTACGCTATTGAGTGATGGCTATGCGGCTTATTCGGCCTATGCGAGCCAGAACGATCAGGTGACCCATGCACAATGCTGGAGTCATTGTCGGCGCAAGTTCGAGCAAGCCAAAGAGAATGAGCCCGAAGCCAGCGCTGAAGCTCTGGCCCTGATCGGTGCGATGTATCGACATGAACAAATAATCCGTGACCAGAAATTAACCGGAGCAGAGAAACTCGTTTATCGAACCAAACACACTGAACCAGTGGCACGCGCCTTCTGGGAATGGCGGGACCAGCAATGCCATCGACCTGAACTGCTACCCAAAAATCCATTATCGAAAGCATTGAAGTATGCACAAAACAGATACGCCAGTCTGCAGGTGTTCCTCAGTGATCCCGATGTTCCGATCGATACCAATCACCTGGAACGGAGTCTGCGGCCTATTCCAATGGGAAAAAAGAATTGGTTGTTCTGCTGGACCGAGATTGGTGCTGAGCGGGTGGGCATCATCCAGAGCCTGCTGGTCACCTGTAAATTACAGGGGATTGATCCATACACCTATTTGGTCGATGTGCTACAGCGTATCAGCATCCATCCTGCCAGTCGGGTCATTGAACTGACACCCCGAGAATGGAAAGTACGCTTTGCCAAGAACCCGATGAAATCAGATTTAGCCCTGGCTGGGTCATGATCGATATCAACCATCTCAATATCGAGGAGTTAGTTGCATTAAATGATCGGGTGATTGAACGCATCAAATTCCTCGAACATGCGCGGGCGCATATGAGCATGATGGCGTTCAACATCGGTGCATCGGTGAGCTTCGAGACCACTGAAGGTCGTCAGTTCGGCCGGCTGGTTAAATATAACCGCAAGACCGTAAACGTGGATACCGAGGATGGTCGTCGGTGGAGAATCGCACCTCATTTACTGTCAGAAGTTAAAGAAGCCCTGTCTGTCGCAAAATCTTCCAACC
>CBDTVF010000447.1:0-2740 GCA_965363775.1 uncultured Gammaproteobacteria bacterium | reverse complement strand
GGTACGTAATACAACCTCAATCACGGTCAATCCACCGGCGACCAGCGCCTGCGCGGTTTTGATAGCTGTTTCCGGATCTTCGGGCACGACCAACGGCACCACGGGTGCGGTCTCAAGCCGCTTATGTAAATCGTCACTCACGTTCATTCTGCTTTCATCCATTTATCAAGAGTAATAAAGACCGCCGTTGATATCGAGATTGACACCGGTCAAAAAGCTCGATTCAGACGAGGCCAGGTAAGCCACGGTTTCTGCCACTTCTTTGGCGCTACCTTCGCGTTTAAGCGCGGCTGCATTGGCCACATTGGCACGCACGGCATCCTTGGTAAATGTATCATGAAATACGGTGCTGATCATTCCGGGGCACAGTGAGTTTACACGAATGTTGCTCGGTCCAAGCTCTTTGGCCATGGCACGGGTAAAGGTCATTACGGCACCCTTGGCAGATGCATAGGCAGATGCGCCGGGGCCACCACTTACAATTGCTACTTTGTCTTTGAGATTCATATCACTTCTAATTCTCTGGTAAAAAGTCTTCGCGACAGGGGCTGAAAACATCGAGCAAAATACCCGCCTCTATACAAACGGCGCCATGTTTGGCATTTGGGGGTATATAGGTGCCGTCACCCTCAACCAGGCGTTGGGTTTCCGAGCCAATTGTGAAGTCGAAAATACCGCTTTCGACATAGCAAACCTGGGAATGCGGGTGGGCATGAAGATAGCCTTCCGAACCCTTCTTAAAAACCACCCGCGCCATAAAGATCGTTTCGTCATAACCCAGGTTTTGCCGGGTGACCCCCTCACCTGCTTCAACGATTACTTCCTTGTCGCCATGTAGAAATTCACGGCTTTGATATTTCATAGCATTTTTACTCATGAGATTCTGATTCCTCGAACAAACGATAAAAACCTGTCCATTCCAATGTGCCGCTTCCGGCTTTGACTGAATGTGCCTGGTTGCCAGTGTTACCAGGAGACAGGCCCAGCACCACGGCTGACCCTGATTTACCTGTTACACGAATGGCCTCGGCATCTTGCCCTTTGAAATGCTCGACTGCCTTGATATTGCTGGCACTTGCAGTCGTAAACTCCCTCGAACCGTTATATTCACCATGTGGTTCAAGCACTGAGATAAAGCTGTAATTGGAAGCGTCTTTTACCCGAAAAATCAGACCGGGCTCGGTCCGTAGATTGAAATCCGGATCACCGGCACCGGTTTGGGTAAACAGCACTTCCATCGCTTTTTCCGCCAAAACGCTGTAGGTATAAAACCGGTTGTTGTTCAACCATGTGACCTGGAACAGTTCACCCTCAGCTACATTGGCTTTGGCCCGCAACCAGAGATGTTGGTAACCGTTTTTATCACCAACGGCTGACATGTTCGTGGTACTTGCCTCAAGAGGATGGCTAACGTGAGTCACATGACCTTTGAAATGCACCGGCAGGTCATATTGGTGTTTTGCATCGCTGGAAACCTTCAATACATCCAGTACCACCGGGTTTGCAAAACCGTCATTTTTCATCATCGCCATCGTGCGTGTGAAACTGACATCATCATAGGCTGTATCTATACGCGCGGCGCTTATGTTCAAGTCTTCACCCGTTTCAAATATCAGCATTTCGGGATGAAACTTCTGGCTGAGTTTCCAGTCGCCATTGAAGTGACTGGTCTCATCAACGACCAGGGTATTGTGTGCCACCGTCTGTTTTGCCCAGGTCTTGTTTTCCGGCAGATAGCGACCGCCGTCTTTCTCCTCGACATTCAGGAAACGGGCAGCGCCATAGTCGGACAGGATTTCATGACCGTTGTCGTAAAAGATCCAGGCAAGCTTATCGAAGTGCCCATGACCCAGGCCCTGTCCGGTTGCCTTGAAAACCAGTGCCTGGTCCCGGGGTCCGGAATCGCTGCGCAATAAAACCAGCGCGCCCTGTGTGCCATCCGGGCCGTCACCATACTGTTTTGATTCAAACTGGAAAGGCTGTGCTTTACCACTCTCGATTGCCTGTGCCAGGCGGAAACCATCACCCGTTAGAACGATCCTGTTCTGTGCCCTGGCAATTTCCAGCAGACTGACATCGCCGGTCTGGTTAAAAGCAATGGCTATGCCATAACAAAGCTCAAGGGTATCCAATCCCTTGTCCTTGAGGGCATCGTTAATGGGGATAAAATAGCCGCTGTAACTCAGTTGAATAAGCGAGTACACCGCCTTGAGCAACACACCATCACGATGTTCGAATATCTTCCGATCGGGTTCGTTACGCTCAATCACCTTGGCAAACAGCAGGAATGGCATCAGCGCATAACGCTGGTAATAAGGACCTTCACTGTAAAAGCCATCAGGTGAGAACAGTAAATCGATTTGCTTCAAAAAACCGGCACTGCCGTCACGTTTAAGACCATAGAGCGCCTTTTCGACATAGTCCTCGTCATCCAGCACGTAACCTGTCATACCAACCGCTGCAACGGCCCAGGTTCCATGATTATGAATTCGATCAAAGGTTTGAGGTGCTTCGTCCGAGATAAAAGACACCATCGGGCGCAATAACTGACTCTCGATTTTGGCTTTTGCAGCATCATCGATCACATCATAAATCGCGTCATAGCCCTGGATGGTAGTCACCAGCCAGACCGCCTCATTCAGACTCTGCCAGAACAACTGTCCCGGTGACTGGTTTTTTTGTTGTGGATGGTCTGAAAGCGTGGGATACAAATCAGCATAGGCCAGCAGAATATCCCTGG
>CBDTVF010000446.1:0-2743 GCA_965363775.1 uncultured Gammaproteobacteria bacterium | reverse complement strand
CGTGATGGCACTGGTTCCTCAAGCGCCGGACTTAAACAATACATTTGAAACCATGGATGAGCTGGAGAAGAAGACGCTTACAAACTCTATCCTGACGAGGCAATTCATCACTGAAGAGTCCGCTACCGACAAACTCTTCGGCAGACAGGTTCTACAACACCCCCCTGAGTTTCAAAAAGAATTTCACTACCCGGTCAGGCAGAGCATGATTACGATGTTGGATCAACCCATGCAGGAACTACCTTTTGCCTACACTCCCGGTTTAATTTACTTCGCCTATGACCCTGGTGTTAAAGGAGACTTGCAGCGTTTCTGGGATGTCATCACACCTGAGTTTGGCTGGAGGACCAAATATGGCACCGAAGTCAGGTGTATCTGGGTGCTGGTAATCGTGGCGTGTGGATGGAAATAGTTTGGCCGGTCGCACAGACATGCGCTGAAACCAATCTTGTCACCAGCAATCAGCCATCGTCCCTGTCTTGGTCCTCAGACCCGATTGGGTCAAAGTCATCGTGCCGCAAAAATCCGCACTTTGCAGTGCCGTTGGCGTCGCGCGGATGCTGTAGGTATTGGCAGTAATTGCCACTGGAAAGGAGTAAACATAAAAATCGGTGTTAGCGGGTAATGCAGTAGTCGCATAACTATTTGTCGACGTAAAAATACGCTCTGCCGTACCGGCAAACTCCAGCAGGTCAGTTTGCGCATCCGCGCGCCTGGCCTTTCTGACACTGTCGTTGTAATTAGGTAATGCCAGCGCGACAAGGATTGCAACAATCGCGACAACGATCAGTAACTCTACCAATGTAAAACCAGAAATTTTCCTAAGGTATTTTTTCAACATAATAAACAGTTTACCAGTTCACACGGGACTTGGCGACTCCCACATGACCGGTTAATTACTCGATGCACTGAACCAACTCATTTACGCTCCGCAGAGCGGTACTTACCACGTCTTTGTCTTCCGCGCTGCCCGGGTAGTCGCTGGAAAAGGAGATCCAATTGTCAAATCCTGATTCCCTTTCACACTTGGTCGCAAGCACCACTTTCAACGAACCCGGTTGCTGGGAAGGGCCGACTCGCCAGTTAATAACGACTCCCGGTGCTCTCAACTCACCCGACAACGTTTGCCGGGCTTTCGGCACCTCGTACTCCAGCATGGATGAGCGTATCGTTTCATCCGGGGAACCCCTCTGAGCCATGGTGGTATGAACCACAACATCACCCCATGATTTATGCAAAATAATTTCGCCATTCATGCCACGTAACAATCGATGTGTCTTGGCTTCTTCGACATAAATGGCTTTTCTGACCGCGTTCCATTTGGGTTCAGAGTAGTCATCCCCACTGTGCTTTATCTGGATACCCATAAACGGTACAACAATCCTGTCCTCGTATTCCTTGACAAGATTGATAAACGGCAATGGATATGTGCCTTCCTGAAGCTCATTGAACATCATGCTGATGTTGTCACCAGTGGTGTATTCATATATTGATTTGGGCGCGTTGAACTCAACGATGGGATTGTCATCTGTATTGGCCTCCTGCCCTATCAGCAGCTTTTGGGCCTCATTGGAGGACATCATGATTTCACTCATCAGGCCTTCCACCGAACCAATATCAATTCGCGCCAGGTCTGCCCTGATGGCAGGCGAATCAAAAAATGCCAACTGTTTCTGATAATCAAGTTCGAGCGGTTTATTCGACGAGACAATAATGATGTCACCACCACCCAGGTACCACAGTGTGTAGTGGGGAAATACGTCTGTGACCGATTTCAACAAGGCCTTCAGACTGTACCGGTTAACCCCATAGATGTGATACCACTGGACCAAAATACCATTTTCATTCAGGCGGTTTTCGGCCTGTTGCAAAAACTCACGGGTAAACAGGTTGGAAACCCCGCTGACCCAGGAGTGTGAGGGTTCCGAAATAATCACATCGTATTTCTTCTGGGATGCCAGCAGATAGTTCCTGGCATCGGCGACAATCAGGTTGGTACGCGGATTATTCAGGACATCATAGTTATCCTGCCTGAAATAGTAGGCTGCTTCGACAACCTCTGGTGAAATTTCAAGAAGATCAATGTTCTCGACATCGGCACTTTGCAGGACCGATCCCGCCGTCATGCCGCTACCCAGTCCAATGACCATGACCTGTTTCGGTGCTTCGTGTAGAAACATGGGTAGCTGTCCCAGCAATATCTGCGTATCCAGGTCCCCGGCGTTCGACGCGTCCACCTTACCGTTGTTAATCAGGGCCTTTTTTTGCAGACCGTCATCTTCCCAACTGATCACACTGATGGTTCCGTGGATACCTTCCTTGTAATACAAAAAATGACTTTGACTCACATACTTCTTGATGGCGGCACGGATGTCTTTGGCAATATATCGATCCGCATGACGGAATATCCGTGATTGCATAATATCGCGGTCCCATCCGGGCAGCACCTGGATGCAAAGTACCAACAGCATGGCGGCGAAAGGCGCCTGCATCCAGCGATACAGGGTCGGACGGCCCTGACTGGACATAACCCCGAAAAGCACCGCCACCAGCATGCTGACGGCACTCGCCAGGTAGAGACTCCCGGCTATACCCAGCCAGTCCAGTATGAACAGACCACCGATAGCAGAACCTGCAATCGTACCAATGGCATTCGCACCGTAGGCCTCACCAACACCCTGACCGACAACGCCTTTTCTGTTGCTCCATAACCCGGTGATCAGCGGGAACAATGCACCGAGTA
>CBDTVF010000445.1:0-2767 GCA_965363775.1 uncultured Gammaproteobacteria bacterium | reverse complement strand
CCGTGTTACTTCTATTTACGAGGGAACCAGTGAAATTCAGCGTATGATCATTGCGCGGGAATTGTTAAAGGAAATCCAGCACTAAAAATCACTAGTTTGCAGAGGTTTTGAATATAAAAAAGTTGCTATTTGAGTTAAAATAACCACTGCGGTGTCAATGCCCTGAGTTTCTTTTCACGCAACAGCATGACGACCGCATTTGAGTCCTTGTCGGGAGTTTTCAGTGCCAGGGCTATTACTGGAATTCCCGCGCTTTATCCGGCATCCACCATCATTGGTTTGGGTGGATAATCGAACACAAAAAAGAGGATAGAAACTGCCGCGATGATGGAAATCACAATTTGCGGACGTGGAGGGCAGGGTGGCGTTACGCTGGCCAAGATTATTGCCTCGGCTTATTTTCTCAAAGGCAAGTATGTACAGGCATTTGGCGTATACGCTGCAGAACGCTCCGGCGCACCGTTACAAGCTTTTGTTCGTGTAGACGACGAAGAAATCACCAACCATAATCAGGTTCAGCACCCGGATCATATCGTGGTATTGGATCGCACTCTGATCGTGCCAGGCATGGATGCTGCCTTGAAACCCGGTGGTTCTCTTATTATCAATACCCCACAGGACTGTGCTGACTATGAGGAGCTTTTCTCCGGTCGTGAAGTCGCTACGATTGATGCTACAAGTATCGCAGTAGCCCAGGGTCTGGGTACACGCACGGTACCCATCGTCAATACCACCATGGCAGGTTCGATTGCCAGGGTGCTCAAATTGTCGCTGGCAGATATCCTGGCAGCGCTCGATCATCTTAATTTTACCGGTGCCAACAAAACCTGTGTTCGCGAAGCATTCAAGCAGGTACGTTCCAGCAGCATGCCGGGTGAGGCCCATGAGGCGCCCGCGGTTGCCAAAAAGGTCAGGGTTGCCGACCTGTTTGATGAAGATGTGGGTGGCATGCCGAAAATCAAAACAGGGAGTTGGGCGACGCAAAAACCAGAGCGTCGACACCTGACACCACCTTGCAACCATGTTTGTCCCGCCGGTAACGATGTTAGAGGGTTCGTTGAAGCGGTCGGTAAGCGGGATTACGACAAGGCCCTGTCCATATTGCTTGAAACTTCTCCTTTGCCTGCCGTCTGTGGCCGGGTCTGCCCCGCACCGTGTATGGAAGGTTGCAACCGGGCTGAATTCGACACATCGGTAAACGTCAGGGAAATTGAACGTGCAGCAGCCGAAAACGGTAATTGTCCGGAGCCCACGCAGCCATTCAGGGATGCATCAGTGGCAGTGGTCGGTTCGGGTCCTGCCGGGCTTAGCGCTGCTTACCATTTGGCGCGCCTGGGTTACCCGGTATCACTGTTTGAGGCGGATGACGAACTGGGTGGTGTTCTACGAACCGGCATACCGGCGTATCGCTTGCCACGTGATGTTCTGGATAAAGAAATCGATTACATACTTGACCATGGCGTTACCGCCCGGACTGGCTGTCAACTGAATCGTGAGGATATGTTGCGTCTGAGCCGGGAATATCAGGCGGTATTTGTCGGTACAGGTTTGCAGAATGTCAGCGACCTTGATCTCGGTGATAAAGGTTCGATTGCCCCGATCCAGGGTATACATTTTCTGAATAGAGTACGAGTTGGCGATGAACGGCTCGATGGTCAGCGTGTCATCGTTATTGGTGGTGGTAACACGGCCATGGATGCAGCGCGCTCTGCCTTGCGCATTGGTGCCAGTGAAGTGCGTGTTGTCTATCGTCGTACCCGTAGCGAAATGCCGGCCATACACGAGGAGATCGAACAGGCGCTTGAAGAAGGCATTATCCTGGATGAACTTGTGGCTCCGGTCCGCCTGGCTGATTCTGCCAATGGCCCCCTGTTGACTTGCCAGGGAATGATATTGGGGGCTGCCGATGACAGTGGCAGACCCAGACCGATCGCGGATACCAGTCCTGAAGCCCGCTTTGACTTGCCCTGTGACCTGGTGATCCTGGCCCTGGGGCAATCTCATGACATTTCCATTCTTCCGGAAGGGTCGGTGATTAAAGAAGGCGAAGCACTGCTTGGTCTCAGTGGCGCACCGTTTTTCCTGGGTGGTGATTTTGCCACCAACGAAGGAACGGTTTCAGCTGCCATTGGCTGTGGCATCAGGGCGGCAAGACATATCCACCGCACACTGACGGGTGAAGACCTGTTTCCACCGCCAGCCGAACCCGTGGCGACTTCTGACGTCATCAAGTTTCACCGCTTTGAGCATCTGCCGCGAGAGGCCGTCAAAACGCTCAACCCGGCCGTGAGACAGGGTTGTTTTGACGAAGTCCACCTGGGCTTCCAGGCGGGTCCGAATGACGCGGCGGTCTCCGAGGCGCTCCGTTGCCTCAGTTGTGGCGTTTGTAACGAGTGTGACCGTTGCCTGGAATACTGCCCGGAGGGCATTCTCAATCGCGCCGTTGATGGAGACGGATACGTCTTTGATCTGGAATATTGCAAGGGTTGTGGTGTCTGTATGACCGCTTGCCCTCGCGGTGCGATTTATATGGCCGATTTGTAAGCAGGGAGGAAATTATTGATGAGCAGAACGCTTGCGACCGGAAACCACGTGGCCGGTCATGCTTTGGCACTCGCGGGTGAAGCCAACCGCAATGCGCGTGGTTGTTGCGTAGGGGCTTATCCGATAACACCGCAAACCGAGATCATCGAGTATCTTTCCGGGTTTGAATTCAGCAAAGGGCGGGTCGTGCTGGTCGAGTCCGAACACAGTGCCATGGGGGTTT
>CBDTVF010000444.1:0-2779 GCA_965363775.1 uncultured Gammaproteobacteria bacterium | reverse complement strand
ACCGCCAGCGCCACCAGCACTACCAGGCTGGTGGTTTCCATCGGTATGTTATCGCGTGTAAATAGTATTAACGCGACCACGATCATGACCATTACAGCCAGTGCGTGTATGTTGGGCAGAGTTAGTTCAAGCATTTTTTGTTTTCAAAGCCTATATCGCTGCTTCAAACGCTTAGCAGTGTACATCATACTAGTGTAGTGACCTGTACTAAACAGCGATTAAGAGCCTCACAAAAGATTCAAGTCAAGGCGCAGCGTGCAGTTAATGGCCGTTCCCTTAACAAAGGCTGCAACGCAGGATTGGAGCTTTTGTGGGGCTCCCGAAGGGCGAGACGAGAAGGCATCATCTGCTGTGTTGCGACTCTTGGAAAGGACCAGCCATTCCCTGCGAGACGCATCTTACAGCTAATACCTTCTCGTCTCGCTCAATCGCTGTTTAGTACAGGACACTACACTTTTGCTCCTTCAATGTGATAATTGCGGATGCGGTGCTTCGTGAGAGTATCAGTTCAGTTTTATAATTCTGATCTCAGGCGGAGGTAACCCGGCTTGCCAGCACCCTGAGTCTGTCATATGCTGCCTGCCAAATTCTTCGTATCCCTGACAGGGAGTTTTGTTTGCAGTCTGAATATCTCTTAATCAATTTCGATCCGGTCGCGGTTTCTATCGGTCCACTGGATATCCACTGGTATGGCGTCACGTATCTGCTGGCATTCCTGTCATTCTGGATGATTGGCAACCGGCGGGCCGCTACTCAAGCCTGGCGGGGCTGGAGCAAGCAGGATGTCAGTGACGTTTTGTTTTACGGCATGCTGGGTGTAATCATTGGCGGGCGCATTGGCTACATGCTGTTTTATGGTTTTGAGATGTTGCTGCAAAATCCATTGTCCCTGTTCAAGGTCTGGGACGGAGGCATGTCTTTCCATGGTGGATTGCTCGGTGTCATCTTCGCCATGGCCTGGTTTGGCAAACGCACTGGCAAGACATTCTGGCAGATTGCAGATTTCGTGGCACCAATGGGGCCGCTCGGACTGGCATTTGGCCGCCTGGGCAATTTTATAGGTGGCGAGTTATGGGGCCGTCTGTCGGACCTGCCCTGGGCCATGATTTTTGCCAAATCCACAGGTTTCAGACCGGGGGATGATCTGGCCCTCAATGAGGCATGGCGTTCCGGAGCGCTGGATCACCTTGCGAGACATCCCAGTCAGCTCTACCAGGCCGGATTGGAGGGCCTGGCCCTGTTTGTCATCCTGATGTTGTACTCACGAAAGCCGAGACCTACCGCTGCTGTTTCAGGCTTGTTTTTGACTGGTTATGGCGTATTCAGGTTCATTGTTGAGTTTTTCCGTCAACCGGATGAGCACCTCGGGTTTCTTGCAATGCAATGGCTGACCATGGGTATGTTGCTATCTTTACCCATGATCGCAGCGGGTTGCATTATTATGTTGTTTGCTTATAACTCCGACTCACAGAAAACAAAGGTCAGTCCCGAATCATGAAAACCTACCTGCAGCTTTTGCAAGATATCCTGGATAAAGGCAGCCGCAAGGAAGACCGGACCGGTACCGGCACCATCAGCCTGTTTGGTTACCAGATGCGTTTTGATCTCGCAAAGGGCTTTCCCTGTGTCACTACCAAGACACTGCATCTGCGCTCCATCATCCACGAACTATTGTGGTTTCTCAAAGGTGACACCAATGTGGCCTACCTGAATGATAATGGTGTTTCAATCTGGAATGAATGGGCGGATGAGAATGGTAATCTTGGACCTGTCTATGGCGCCCAATGGCGTGACTGGATCGCACCCGACGGCAGGCACATAGACCAGATGAGCCTGTTGCTGGATGACCTGCGTAAGCGGCCTGACTCCCGCCGCCATATTATTTCCGCCTGGAACCCGGCTGTTCTTCCGGATGAAACAACCAGTCCGCAGGATAATGCGCGCGCAGGTCTGCAGGCCTTGCCGCCATGTCACATGATGTTTCAGTTTCATGTCGCCAATGGCAAGTTGAGCTGTCAGATGTATCAGCGCAGCGCAGACGTGTTCCTCGGTGTACCTTTTAACGTCGCATCCTACGCCTTGCTGACCATGATGATGGCACAGGCGCTGGACCTTGAACCGGGTGACTTCATTATATCGCTGGGCGATGTCCATATTTACCTGAATCACCTGGAGCAGGTGAAAACACAGTTGTCACGAGACCCATTTCCGTTACCCGTCATGAAAATCAATCCGGAAAGAAAAGACCTGTTCGGGTTTGTTTATGAAGATTTCGAATTACAAAACTATCAGTGTCATGCGTCTATCAAAGCCCCGATAGCGGTTTAATACTGAACCGGTATGCAAAAGACCATCACACTGATAGCAGCCATGGGCAACAACAGGGCCATAGGACTGGATGGCAGGATGCCATGGCACCTGCCCGCAGAATTGCAACATTTTAAAAAGGCCACCATGGGTAAGGCCATCGTAATGGGGCGCAAAACCTGGCAGTCCATTGGCCGTCCCTTGCCTGGGCGACAGAATATTGTAGTCAGCCGAAACACCGTATTCATTGCTGAGGGTGCTGATGTTTGTGATTCGCTCGAGGCGGCAATTGAAATTTCAAAAGCCGACGAAATCATGGTGATCGGTGGCGGACAGTTATATGCAGCAGCACTACCGTTAGCACAAACCATGATTCTCACATTAATAGATATAGAGCCGGAGGCCGACACCTGGTTTCCCATGTGGGATGAAAGACATTGGCAGCAAACCGAAGAACAGTATTTTCAGGTCG
>CBDTVF010000443.1:0-2807 GCA_965363775.1 uncultured Gammaproteobacteria bacterium | reverse complement strand
ATCACGGTCGGTGTAATCATCACGATAGTTTCACTTCGTATCGTCTGAGATTGTTGACTGCCAAACAAACGGCCAATACCCGGTATACGGTTTAAATACGGGACGCCGGTACGCCCTTTGGAAGACTGCTCGGAGATCAACCCACCCAAAAAGATTGTCTGACCGGACTGCACTGCCACCTGGCTGGTGACCGATTTGTTATTGATCGGCGGGTTACCACTGGTCGATATATCGGGATCACGGGCACCGGGACGACTTACCTCCTGGGTCACATCCATATAAACCAGGCCACCCGGGTTAATTCTTGGCGTCACGGTCAGGGTTACACCAGTTGACACATACTGGGCGCTGCTGATTACGTTGTTATTACCAGTGCCGATGCTGGAAGACTGCACCGGTACCTGTGTTCCAACGGTTATGGTCGCGGTGGCATTGTTGCGCACCAACAACGAAGGTGCGCCAAGCGAACGGACATCGGTCACACTATCCAGTGCGCTGATGGTAGCCTTCACAAAATTTGAACCAAGGGCACCGGTAATACTTGCAAAGAAGTTGGTCGCGCCACCCGCCGTCAATGAATTAATGCCTTCGCTGAGCAATGCGCCACTATCACCGTCAGTGGCAGTAGCGTCATTGGTCAGATACCAGTTAACACCAAACTGGAGATCTTCATTCAACTCAACATCCAAGATCTGTGACTCGATCAGAACCTGCAACGGCTCCTCGTCGATACGCTCTATGGCTGCCAGGATGGATGAATACTGGGTCTGCGAGGCCTGGATCAGCAGGGAGTTGGTCTCAATAACCGAGGTAATACGAATTTCTCCCTCCTCAGAAGAGACCAAACCGCCAGTATTACGGTTACTCTCCACACCACGCTGATTTGCCGCCTGACGGTTTGAGTTGAAATTACTTATTGAACTGCTTTGGGCTTCTTGTAAGCCTGGCGAGAGGGTTCCGCGATTGCGATCCTGCCTTGGAGAGGATGTTGCCCCTCCGAATAACTGCGACAGGTAGTCCGCCAACACCTGCGCCTCGAGATTCTTTACACGGTAGACATATAGCTGGACACCGGATCCGGCAGCACCACGGTCCAGCGTCTCGATCCAGGTCCGGGCTTTTTCGAGATACTCCTCTTTTGGCGTGATCACCATGATCGACCCCAGGCGCTCCAATGGTACAAAGCGAAACATGCCGGCGAGGGGTGATTCAGCATCCGTGCCGAATATGGAGGTTAACTCGGTTGTAATGGATTCTACATCCACCGTTTCCAGGGGATAGATACCCACGGACATACCCGCCAACCAATCGACATCAAAAATTTCGACCGTCTGCTGGTAATTGCGTAATTCTTCCTGGGTACCTGCGAGGAACAGCATGTTTCTGAGGATATCCGTCCTCACGATGGCACCATCACGCACATATGGCTCAAGTATTGTGGACATCTCCTGGGCTCCGATGAACTCCAGCGGCACGACCCGTACCTCATAACCCATCGCCAGGTCTTCAGCACTCAATGTCGGTACGAGGTTGCCACGAATGGCATCAGCAACGGGAAGAATATGATAGCGACCTTCTGTAAAAACCATCGCCGCACCATTCCAGCGTAGAAGCAACTCAAGTATGGGCATCAGCTGATCACGGGACACTGGCTTGGAAGTTGAGAATGTAACCTGTCCGCTGACACCTGGTCCGATAACAAATGTTTCCTGGAGCACCTCGCCCAGAATGGTATGAACCACTGACTGTAGTGATTCACCTTCAAAATTCAGTACGATCTCACCATCTTCGGACACCGCGCTGAGTTGGCGTTGTGCCGCCTGTTCATTGATGAATGAGCCGTTGCCCATTTTCAATTCTACATCTTCAACGCCGCCCGCCTCCGATGCGTTGACCGTCGTGCTGAAAATCGGTTCATCGTTGCTTTCACCATCAGCACTGGCCAAGCGCTGATGTGGCTCTTCATTCAAGCCCGTTGTCGTTGTGCCACAACTGTTTAGCAGTAGCAGGATGGCCACAGCCTGTATCCATGATTTCATCTAACGGCACTCCCGCTGATTTGTGCTCTATCCATCTTTTTCATCATTACTGTCTTTGTCCTTGCTGCTATTTCTCATCTTGGCCTGGATCGCGTTTTGGTAAGCATTAGAAGAATTTTTCTGCTTGGATCTGCTTGCTTGACTCTTGTCCTGATTTGTCTTCTGACCCTGACCCTGTGCTTCCTGTTCACGACGTAACTCTTCTCTGCGTTCTGCTATGCGTTGTCGTATCTGCTCTGCCCGGCTTAACGGCTCTTCATCATCACCAGCACCACTTTTTGCTTTGCCCGGTTCAGTCTGTTTGCTTTTTCCGGCTTGTGCAGTTTTTGCCACAGGTTTGGGTTTAGGCGGTTCCTTGATTGCGACATCGTGAACTTGTAATTCCAGTTCCAGTTGTTGCCCGTCATTTGATTTAAGAACCACATCACGTGGATTGACTATGCTGACCTGCCAACCCACGAATTCCCCGGTCAAAGACTGGCCTTCATGGGCCATTATACTTTCCAGGCTGGTGTCTACCGGTGTAAGCGAGGCGATCTTCATGCCCGGGGTAATGATGACTCCTGTTAACTTGACTTCAGGTGCATCTTTAACCGCGATGGTTACATCGGTGGAATCTTCACTCACATTTTCAACTTCAACAATTTCCGGTTGTCGGGACTCATTGAATACCGGCCTCTGATCAACGATCCGATAATCGTCCAGGGAACCAGCCTCTTCAGCAACCAAAGGGGTCACATCGGCTGCCGCGATATCAGTCACCGTGTC
>CBDTVF010000442.1:0-2811 GCA_965363775.1 uncultured Gammaproteobacteria bacterium | reverse complement strand
GCCTTCGCCGGCCGGTCTCCACGGACATGGCCTGAGCCTGCATGGCATCCATCCGCGACAGTCGGCCAACCCGGGCCTGATCCAACTCGACAACCTCTTCTGCCTGCTCACCGGTTTCACTTGCTTCAAGCAATTCGGCCTTGAGTTGTTGCAGCAGATCGCTGAAATGCTGCATTTTGTTTTCTGACAATCCCATGGGTCATCCTGTTGCTGGTATTGGGTATATTAAGTCAATTCCTTTCAGGGATGGTAAGGGTTCTATTTTAACGCCGTCACCCAAATGGTGACCCGAACCCATACAACTTAACCAGACTGATGCAATTTCCAGGTTTCCCGGGGTTTTTTGAAAAGATTTCACTAAAGACTGTAACCATTTCTTATCCGCTGCGTTTATTCTAATGACATGAGTAAAAAATACCGTCAATGGGTGAAGGAATATCAGGATCAGGCCTGGACGGTGGCTCGTTATATTTTAAAGGACGCACAGGAGGCGGAAGACGCCACCCAGGAAGCATTTGTGAAGCTTTGGAATCACCAGGACAACATAGACCCGAACCGTGTTAAGCCGTGGTTGATGAAGGTCACCCGCAACGGTTGTCTCGATCGTTTGAGACGCAGACGGGATAACGTTGAGTTTGACGAAAGCTACATGGCCGGTGATGTCAGTGGACCGATGCAGGGTGCGTCGGCTACTGAAACCGGTGTCTGGTTAAAACGGGCAATCGGTGGTCTGAAAGAACCCTACCGCTCACTGGTTGTTTTACGGGATGTCAATCAGCACAGCTATGAAGAAGTGGCGGGAATGCTGGAACTCAACCTGGCGCAGGTCAAAACCTACCTGCACCGCGCCAGAAAGCAGTTGCGGGAGCAACTGGCAGAGGTAAGACCATGAATGAATATGATGAAAAATGGGAAGATCGGATCAATGCACTGCTTGAAGGCGAATTGAGCCCGGAAGATGCAGATCTGCTCAAGGCGGAAGCATCTGATGACCGTGAACTGGCTCGTGCCATTGTTGAGGCCTATCAACTTCAACAGGTGATGGATACCGTTCATGTCGAGCGGGCACCGGATAGTCTCAGAAAGCGGCTGCGTTCAGTCCCCCGTCAGCAACGCAGTACGAAAAAATTCAGCTTATTGCAGCCCCGCTGGGCCACAGCCCAGGCTGGCCTCTCGACCGCTTTGCGGCCTTACCTTCTGGCGCTGGCAGCCATCCCACTGGTGTTGATCACGGTCACCCTGATGCGCCCTACCACACCATCAGAAGCGGATGTCGCAAAGGCCCGCCAGGAAATGGCAATCGCCTTTGCTTACCTCGATAGAGCCGGGGTTGTGACAAGACGCGAAATCGAATCAACCGTTGGACACACTTTGGCCAACGCAGTTACCGGATCGGTCAACAAGGCCATCCAATCACAGAATTTATACTCCAAGGAGAAAGAAGCATGAAACGTATATTGATGAACAAATTTGTTATCGGCTTGTTTACCGCACTGCTGGCATTACCCGCTATGGCGCAGGAGGATGAGCTCAAAGATCTACCCGGTTATGTAGATTTTGGTGACCTGTCAGCAACCTATGGCGAACCCAAAATCACCATCAACCTGGGTGGAACCATGCTGAATTTTGTTGGCATAATGAGTTCAGCAGAAAGCCCAGAGACTTCGGATCTCATTTCCAAACTCAAGGGTATCCGGGTGCAGATATTTTCCACGGACGATAATGCCGGCGCCGCCATAGATCAGTTTGCCAAGACCAAGAAAAGTCTCAAGTCTTCCGGTTGGGAGCCTGTTGTGCAGGTCAATGAAGATGATGAGCAGGTTCTGGTCTATATGAAAATGGATAGCGGCAATATGGAAGGCATGACTGTCATGGTCGTTGATGAAGAAGAGGCCGTATTTGTGAATATCATTGGTCAGCTAAACCCTGCTGAGCTGGGTAAAGTGATGGAAAGCTTTGATGTAGACGTTGACCTGGATCTGGACTGAGTTGATGAGATCTTCTAATAATAACAAGAGCATTGCGCTGGTGCTGATACTGACGTTGACCGCATTCATGCTTTCCTCCTGCGGCATTACAGCACCACGCAGCAATGAAGGTTTTGCAAACCTCGATTCACCCGGAATGAGTGAAACCGATCGCACCATGTCCCTTTCACTGGGCCCAACAACCCTGCGTTTTGCGGCCCGTTTCCTCGATGATGACCCGGAAACGCAGGCACTGTTGCGAAGTCTTGACGGTGTGCGTGTGCGGATTTATGAAGTCCATGGTGATAACGAACGGATCGCGCAGAACTTCGAACATATGGGTAGTAAATTGAGTAAGGATGGCTGGTCGCCGATCATGCTGGTGCGTGAAGAAGGGGAGCTTGTACAGATGTATGCCAAACCCTCCGGTGGTCACATTCAGGGTTTGACCATTGTTTCTGCGGATGGCGATGAAGTCGTTGTCGTTAATATCATGGGCGATATTGATCCGGTGTACTACCAGGATGTGATGGTTGCGCTGGATGTTGATAATGTTCCTGATGTGCAGATAGCAGCGGCCGACTGAAGACGAATTTTAGAAACACAGACTTTAAAGAATCCACGAAACTCAAGCAGGTACACGTGTCGCGGCGCTCAGTTGGCACGGAGGTTTAAGGAATCCACTCGGGATTCGCCGGATGTCGGGGGTTCCTCCCAAGACACGCCGTGAATACATCCATGTAGGCTCTCCAAAAACGTCCCTCGGCAATTGCTCCTGCATGGCTCTACCTCCTGCATCCCTGCAGTCGTGTTTTTGAAGGTCTTGGGAGGAACCCCCAACACC
>CBDTVF010000441.1:0-2818 GCA_965363775.1 uncultured Gammaproteobacteria bacterium | reverse complement strand
GAGCCGTCCATGGTCGCTCGGTAATTTGTTCCCGACAAATTACGGTCCTGAATACCGCAACCCCACACCACCCGAGTAACGATGTGCCAACTCACATCGCTCAATTAATCGAGCTCAATATTTGTGTACAACGTTTCTGAAAGTCGCGATGAGTTACGCACGAATTGTTAATTGAAAAGGTGCCTGATTTATTGGTTCATTATCGTGCGTAACAAGTTGCGCACCCTACGGGTTCTCTTCTTCGTCAAAGTCATCGAGGTACATATCGTAGTCGAGCATGGGCGGGTCGCCGTCATAGATCTGGTACTCACGGTTCTGCATCCAGATATCGCGCATTAACACGTAGGGGTCATAGGCTTCCGTGAGCTCAGCGTCCTGATCCAGATAGCGGGCCCTCAGGTCTATGCCCCGCACGATCCACATACCCCATTCGTTTCTGCCGTGGATGGCACGGCCAACCGGATGGATATAGCTGTCGGTCAAGCGGCCTACGCCATCCCTGAACGTGGAGGGACCAAAAAATGGTAACACCAGATAGCTACTGTCCTGGTAACCCCACGTTGCGAATGTCTGGCCAAGGTCTTCGTTGTAATATGGCATGCCCCATTTTGTGGCAACATCAAAAAAGCCCAGCACACCGACGGTCGAGTTGACCAGGAAGCGGCCGATGGTAGTAACGCTTTCACCGAACTTACCTTGCAGGACCTGGCTAAGATATGTGACCGGGCTATCGAGATTTCTGAAAAAATTTCCAACGCCGCGTTGAAAAGGGTCGGGCATGATTTTGTCATAACCGACCGCAATCGGTCGTGCGACTTTATCGAGTCCGTCATTGAAGGCAAAGACCTTGCGGTTAAAACCTTCCCAGGGATCATTTTCAGGATCAGTGTTGCGGCTTTGGGTACCTGCACAGCCAGCCAGCACAATGCTGAGTAAAATGACACCGATTAATGAATACCCCCTCTTCATGCCTGGGTGACCTATTCAGGTAACTCCAGTTCGCCCGTGCTCAGGCGTTCAATTACGCTATCAATCCCATTGGCCTGTACGTCCGGCTGGATCTGGTTACGATAGGTCGTTACGTATGAAATACCCTCGACGATCACATCGAAGGCTTTCCAGCCTTCGGTTGTTTTGTGAAACGCATAATCAACCGGGGCCTGGCTACCGCTGGGCAGACTTACACGTGTACGTACCCGCGTGATCTTAGGGTTCAAGTCACCCCGTTGTGGCATTACCTGGAGTTTCACTTCACTGCTGAAATATAACAAACCAGCAGAATAACGATTGACCAGCATGTCACTCATAAGTTTTGCAAATTCGTCGATTTTTTCTGCTTCAACCCCTCTTCCTGCCCTTCCCAGCACAAGACGTGCTGAATAACGTACATCAAGCAGGGGCATCAGGTCATTGCGCACCAATTCTTTCAGGGCCTCATGGTCGTTACTGTACTTTTCAAGGTTCTCTCCCACGTCTGTAAAAATCTGGCCGGTGATGGTTTTTACCAGTGTTACCGGATCATCCACTTGCAGATCGGCCCACACTCCATTTGAGAAAAAGCAGGTAAAGGTCAGCAACAGTGCGCTTATCCTCATTCGTCTTCACCTTTATTACTGTTGAACAGGTATTTACTGATCAATGTCTCCAGTACGATGGCAGACTGTGTGACGAAAATTTCGTCTCCGTCGACCAGTGCCTCCATGGATCCGCCGGGCTCAAGACCGATATAGCGGTCACCCAATACCCCGCTGGTCAGGATTGAAGCACCGGAATCATTGGGCACATCTGAAAACCGCCGGTCAATTTTCATCACCACGATGGCATCAAACACCACTGGATCGAGGCTGATGTCTTCGACCAGACCTACCGTAACACCGCCAATTTTGACCGGCGCACGATTCTTGAGATCACCAACATTTGAAAAACGTGCAGTGACGGCATAGGTATCGTCTCCCACCTGTATGCCATAGTCGGTGGCTTCGGTGGCCAGCCAAAGCAAGGCTGCGATACCCACCAGCAAGAAAATTCCTGATGATAATTCTACTTTGTAATTTGCACGCATGGTTATTCCATTAATAGATCACGGTCGGCCATAAAGGTCGGCTCTTGCTCAAATAAGAAACGACGTCATTATGAAGTCAAAAATCAATACCAGTACCGAACTCATTACCACGGTCCGGGTGGTAGCTGTACCAACACCTTCGCCGGTGGGTTTTGCATAATAGCCGAAATACACGGCAATCAAGCTGACCAGGCCGCCAAATACAATACTCTTCCAGACACCGCCCAGAAAGTCCTTGCCGAAGTAAATGCCCGTCTGCAGTTTGCTCCAGAAAATACCTGGATCCAGCCCCATGACGCCGATCGAAAACATCACGGCTCCCAATATAGCAAAGGCATTAAACATCGCAGTAAGGAGCGGCAATGAAAGCAAACCTGCCAGGAATCGTGGTAAAGCAATACGTTGGACCGGATCAATCGCCATCAGTTGCATGGCATCAATTTGGCTGGTGGCCTTCATCAGGCCGATTTCTGCAGCTATCGAGGTGCCTGCACGACCGGCAAACAACAATGCGGTTAATACGGGTCCCAACTCCCGAAACAGAGACTTGCCCACCAGCAGGCTGACCTGGTCAGATGCGCCAAACTGTTGTAATGCATTGATTGATTGAAGCGACAGCACCATGCCAACAAAAAACCCACAGATCATGATAATCACCAGGGATCGGGCGCCTATCAGGTAAGTTTGTTGCAGGGTGCTTAATAGCAAACCATGTTTAAAGTGTATGCTGCCGAGCATTCGAACGAGGAACAGACC
>CBDTVF010000440.1:0-2838 GCA_965363775.1 uncultured Gammaproteobacteria bacterium | reverse complement strand
ACGACCGATCCAGTTGCGCTGCATGGTTTTAACTTGTTCCGGCCAGCCTTCCAGCTGATCCAGGTCGGCAAGCAACTCCTCGGCATATTGGGTTATACGCATGAAATACATCGGTATGTCGCGTTTTTCCACCAGCGCGCCGGAACGCCAGCCACGACCATCAATAACCTGTTCATTGGCCAGCACGGTCTGATCCACCGGATCCCAGTTCACTTCGGAATCTTTGCGGTAAGCGAGACCTTTTTTCATCAAGCGGGTGAACATCAATTGTTCCCAGCGATAATACTCCGGCGTACAAGTAGCAAATTCGCGCGACCAGTCATAGGCGAAACCAAGTCGCTGTAATTGCCCGCGCATGTGCTCAATATTGGCGTAGGTCCATTTCGCCGGTGCGGTATTATTTTTAATTGCAGCATTTTCGGCCGGCAGACCAAAAGCATCCCAACCCATGGGCTGAAGCACATTTTTACCCAACATCCGCTGGTATCGACTGACTACATCACCGATGGTGTAATTGCGAACGTGACCCATATGCAAAGCACCAGACGGGTATGGAAGCATGGACAGGCAGTAGAATTTTTCCGTATCAGGATCTTCCGTCACTTCATAGGTTTTGTCAGTTTGCCAGCGCGCTTGTATGCGCACCTCAATTTCCAATGGGTTATAGGGTGTTTGCTGCATGTTATTTCCGGCCCCGTGGCCTGTCAGTGTATTTAAGAATGCGAAGCATAACCGACCCTAACTGGACAAAAAAGCTTGATCTCGGATTTATGTGACCAGTAATCGGTTATGAATGATTTTTTTGTTACAGAATCCACCAAAATCAAGCCGGGATACGGGTACCTGCCCTCTGAGACCTTGAAAAACATGGATGTTTTTGAAGAGCCTACACGGATGTACTTGCGGCGTGTCTCAGAGGGCAGGTACCCGTGTCGCGGCGATCGGATGGCACTGGTCTTGTAGAATTCGTTTGGGATTCGCCGGAACCTGGGTAGTCCTCCCAAGACTCGCTGTAAACACGTCCATGTGCGCTCTTTAAAAACATCCGTGTTTTTTAAGGTCTTGGGAGGACTACCCAACTCCCGCCGAATTGTGCAAAAATCAACAACTCGGCTTCTGTAACACGTATTCTTGTGACAACGTTGCCAGGTGTGATTCCCTCACCCCACGACTTTGAATTGGCTATTTTTTACTACGGATATAATCCAGCATTCCATCCAGACCATAGCCTTCAGGAAGATCAAGAGACTCATCCTCTAAAGCCGGCTGAATAGTGTTTGCTACGACTTTACCCAGTTCAACACCAAACTGATCAAATGCGTTGATATCCCAAATCACACTCTCAACAAACACCTTGTGTTCATACAAGGCCAATAATTGACCCAGGGTGTAAGGGCTGAGTCGGTCCATCAAAATAACTTCAGAAGGACGCTCACCCGGCATCTGCTTGTGCACATCCTCAACTTCCATACCTAAGCCAGCGGTACCGGTGGCCAGTGCGGTTGCCTGGGCCAGCATGTTCGCCAGCAAGGCCGCGTGGGCTTCCTTGTCCTCATGATCCGGTTGGATGACGCCAATAAAACTCAGCGGCACGATATCACTACCCTGGTGGAACATCTGGAATAACGAATGCTGGGCATCGGTTCCTGGCTCACCGAACAGGACCGGAGAGGTATCGTAACTGACACGTGTGCCTTGACTGTCTATCGACTTGCCGTTTGATTCCATCACTAATTGCTGTAAATAGGCGGGAAGAGAGCGCAAACGATGGTCATAAGGAATAACCGCCTGTGCCGGATAGTCACAGATATTGCGATGCCAGATTCCTGTTAGTGCCATCAAGACTGGCAGGTTCTCCGCTAGAGCAGCAGTTTGAAAATGATCATCCATTTCAGCTGCACCACGTAAAAACTCGCTGAAACCACCATCACCCATCACCGCGGCAGCGGCCAGGCTGACGGCAGACCAGAGAGAATAGCGCCCCCCTACCCAGTCTGGCAGGTACAGAGTGTTTTCCAGGGATATGCCAAAGTTCTCGACTGCCTGCTGATTTCCACTGACAGCGAACATACGCTGAAGCGCAGCTTCCCTTCCCAGTGACTGCTCCATCCAATCCAAAACCCTGCGCCCGTGGAGCAATGTTTCACCCGTGGTAAAGCTTTTTGTGGCGATGATAACCGCAGTTTCTGCCGGGTTGAGGCTTGCCAGCAGATCTTTCCGGAGGTGCGCATCCACCGAAGACAGGAAATGGACTTCAGGTGAAGCGCTTTGACCCAATGCTTCGATGAGAAGACGCGGCCCCAATACAGAACCACCAATTCCAATGTGAATGATATGGCGGACAGGTTGATCGGCTTGACCCGGTAAATGACCCGCTGCAAAAGCGGCGGCAAACTTGAACATACGCTGCCGGTTTTCAGTCACACGCGTCACGGTGTCCGCGTCAAGCTTGTTGAGCACCTGATCACTGCGCATGGCCATATGCAGTGCCGGTCGATTTTCAGTAAAATTAATATTTTCTGCGTCAAAAAACCGTTGCCGTGCTTCTTCAACACCACTTTGTTCAGCCAGGTCCAATAGTTGTGTCAGTACCTGCCGGTCCATCCCCGTGCGGGAAAAATCCAGTAGTAAATCACCGGCCTGTGCACTGAAATTTTTGAACCGATCCGGCTCGCAGAGACGCTCAGAAAGGGTTTTCTGTTCTGATTTTATGTTGTATTTTCGCAACAAGCTAGGAAATTTCTGATTCATGATGTTTTTTCGCACCTTGGTAGGTCCTGTCTGTATGCCAACTGACAACATGGCAGCTGGCTCCTGGAATTCAAGCCTGAAAATAAC
>CBDTVF010000439.1:0-2841 GCA_965363775.1 uncultured Gammaproteobacteria bacterium | reverse complement strand
GCAACATTCTTTTCTTCCAGGTTCCACTTGGCTGATTTATCCCAGCGTGAACCGATGGTGCCATTGGGGACAACCATCTCACCGGAAGTTTTATCAAGCAGTACCGTTTTCCATTCGGCGTTTTCAGTCTGGCCCAAATTGTCTGCCAGGTCTGAAGAACGCAAATTACGTCCCGGGACCAGGCCATTGTCGGTCTGTTCCAACATCACCAGGAATGGCATGTCGGTGTATTGGCGGATGTAATTATTAAAATATTCACTCTTACCGGTCTTATGGTATTCGGTCAAAATCACATGACCCATGGCCATTGCAACGGCTGCATCGGTACCCTGACGTGCTGGCACCCATTCATCGGTCAGCTTGGCCACTTCACTGTAATCAGGCGTGATAGCGACAGTTTTGGTGCCGTTGTAACGCGCTTCGGTAAAGAAATGCGCATCAGGTGTACGTGTCTGGGGCACATTGGAGCCCCATGCAATGATGTAGGAGGAGTTATACCAATCAGCCGATTCCGGCACATCGGTCTGCTCACCCCATGTTTGCGGGGAGCTTGGTGGTAAATCGCAATACCAGTCATAGAAGCTCAAGCATGCACCGCCAATCAGCGATAAATACCTGGCGCCGGCAGCATACGAAACCATGGACATGGCAGGGATGGGTGAAAAGCCAATAATTCTGTCCGGGCCATATACCTTGGCCGTATGGACATTGGCTGCGGCAATGATTTCATTCACTTCATCCCAATCAGCACGCACCATGCCGCCCAAACCACGCTTGGTTTTGTATTGAAGGGATTTTTCTTCATCACTGACGATTGAATCCCAGGCGTCGACCGGATCGTTATGCTGTGCTTTCGCTTCCCGCCACAGTCTTAATAAATGACTGCGAATCATAGGGAATTTCAGCCGGGTCGCACTGTACAAGTACCAGGAATAACTCGCGCCACGTGGGCAGCCTCTTGGCTCATGATCGGGCAAATCGGGACGTGTACGTGGATAGTTGGTTTGCTGGGTTTCCCAGGTAACCAGGCCATTCTTTACATAGATTTTCCAGCTACATGAGCCGGTACAGTTAACACCATGAGTTGAGCGGACGATTTTATCGTGTGCCCAGCGGTTGCGATATGCTCGCTCCCAGTCGCGATTTTCACGTACCAGTTTTCCATGACCATTTGAAAATGGCTCAGCCTCTGTTTTGTTAAAGAAGCTCAATCTATCAATAATGTGACTCATATTTTTTCTCTTGAATAAAAGAATTAATGGCTACCGGTCGCCTGTCGGGTTTGAACAAACCCGACAGGTCTTTTGACCAAACTTATGGATTGTGGAATTCTGCGTTCTTGCGCAGATAAAACCACCAGTTAATGATCATGCAAACAGCATAGAAAATGGCGAATCCGTACAAAGCATTCTCGGGTGTGGTTGCCTTGATTTGCTCACCGAATACCTTGGGAATAACAAATGCGCCATAGGCCGCGATGGCGGAAGTCCAACCCAAAACAGGACCAGCCTGTTCTTTATCGAACACTTGCGAGATGGTACGGAAGGTTGAACCATTGCCGATACCGGTCGCGCTGAACAGCACCAGGAACAAAAGCAGGAAGGGCCAGAAATACTCTTCAGGTGTTGCCGAGGAATAGGCCAACTTCATGTAATAGGCTACACCCAGGGCGCTTGCCACCATGACTGCTGAGATAATCTGGGTCACTTTTGCACCACCCATTTTATCGGCAATCAAACCACCAATCGGCCGTATCAATGCACCGATAAAGGCACCCATCCAGGCATAGGTCAGCGCACTTGGCCCATTCGCATTCACCGTGCTATGGGTCATAACACCATCGACCATGATATGTTGGAAACCAAATATGACCTTGATTGAAAGCGCCAGGGTGGCCGCATAGCCGATGAATGAACCGAAGGTCATGGTGTAAATGACGGTCATCGCCCAGGTGTGTTTATTGTTGAAGATCTTATATTGACGGGTAAGGCCATCTTTATAATCACTGCCCAGTGGCAGCAGCTTCAAAAGACCGACGGTCAGTGCAACGACTATGGGTATCACTAACCACTTACTGACACCAAAACCGGAACCATTGGCCGCTTCCGGCAGCAACAACCACAAACCAAAACCGGCAGTCGCAAGACCTAATACCAACATAACGATAATTTTTGTAAATGCCCCGAAAGTAGAACCGATATTGGGCGATACGTGTTCATCGACAATATTGTTCATTCCCATCCAACTGGCAATCGACAGTGGAATCAGAAAGATCAGCCAGATATAACCCGCGTTCTGCAAATAGGTGGGTGTACCTGCTTCAATTTTTCCGACCAGGGTGCCGGACGCGATTTTCAATATCTGTGCATCACCCAGGGCTGCCACTGCAAAAGTCATTGCCAGTGGTATCAGTATTTGCATGGTGGTTACACCAAAGTTACCCAGGCCGGCGTTCATGCCAAGGGAGTAACCCTGGATTTTCTTTGGGTAAAAGAAGCTGATATTGGACATGGAAGAGGCAAAGTTACCACCACCAAAACCGGATAATAAAGCCAGGAGTTGGAAGTGCCAGAAAGGCGTATCCGGGTTGGATAACGCAATACCGACACCTATTGCCGGTAAAATCAGCAGGGTGGTGGTCAGGAATATGGTATTTCTGCCACCCGCCAGTCGAATAAAGAAAGTACTTGGGATTCGTAAAGTTGCACCTGATAAACCGGCAATGGCCGCCAGGGTGAACAATTGTGATTTTTCAAATCCACCATAGCCCAGATTCAGCATCTGTACCGTAATGATTCCCCACATCAGCCAAACTGCAAAGCCACAGAGCAAACTTGGGAT
>CBDTVF010000438.1:0-2847 GCA_965363775.1 uncultured Gammaproteobacteria bacterium | reverse complement strand
GCTCACCAAAACCGTTGGAGGCGAGTCCCCCGGCATAGCCTTCCGCACCACTGGCTATATAAAACAACACGGCGGAAGCAACGATAGCTCCAAGGACCTGGGCGATCATATATGCAGGTGCATCTTTCCCTTCAAAACGCCCTGCCACTGTCAAACCCAGTGTAACGGCAGGGTTCAGATGACAACCTGAAATATGGCCAATGGCAAAGGCCATGGTCAGTACGGTCAGACCAAATGCCAGCGCGACACCCGCATAAGCTATGCCAACATCAGGTAGGCCGGCTGCCAGTACGGCACTGCCACAACCCCCTAAAACCAACCAGAATGTGCCGATAAATTCGGCAGCAGATCGTTTACTCAAACTCATTTTTTTCTCCCAATTAATTGTAATGGCACTTCGAACTGCCCCTGTTCTTACCGAAGAGGTATCCAGCACGCAAAACAGTGCACCGTTTTATTCTAACGCAAAATTTTCAGATTTCAGCACCCTTTCGTCGTTGAATCAGAACCTGTGCCAGTTTCAGGCCCAGCCAATAACCCGCATAGGCCATCACAAACCATACCCATGTTTGATCAGTATCAATACGTCGCATCCAATAGAGCGGCCAGACCATGGCGGAAATAAAATTGGTCAATGCTTCGACAAACATGTTAATGATGACATCCAGATCAAGTTGTTTTAAAAACCCGAAAAATCCGCCAAAATTCATGATCATGGTAATAATTTCGGTGACTTCAACAACGAGATAGGTAAAAAAAGCCACGATGCCATAGAAACCACCACCAAATTTTGCCCACTTTTTTTGTACAGGATGTAAGTCCGGCTTGTCCTCTTTTTTATTCTTCTTGTTATTCTTGGACATGGCCTTGATTTCACGTTCAAGCGCTTTGATATCAAGGGTTTCCTGAAAATGCCCGCGCTGCAGCGCCCACCAGACAATCGCCAACGTAAACACTCCTATGGGGATACCCACCATCAGCAGCGCCCAAAAAACTTCAATCAAGAATCCCACATTACATCCTCATCAGTCCATTCAGCCATGTATCCAGTGTACGTCATGCTTGCAATCGCCTGCACGTATCCCCACGTTTGCTTCACGCATTCAAAAGGAGTATCGCGTGGAACAGTATCGGGGAACAACTATTTGCTCAGTCAGAAGGGGCAATAAAGTGGTCATGGGTGGAGACGGCCAGGTAACACTTGGAAACACCGTGATGAAATCAAACGCCAGAAAAGTCCGGCGTATGTATAAAGATCAGGTTATCGCCGGTTTTGCCGGTGCCACTGCCGATGCGTTCACTTTGTTTGAGCGCTTTGAAGGCAAGCTTGAAAAATATTCCGGCAACCTGGTGCGTGCAGCGGTGGAGCTGGCAAAGGACTGGCGTACCGACCGTATGCTAAGAAGGCTTGAAGCCCTGCTGGCAATTGCTGACAAGGGAAACTCCCTGTTGATCTCCGGCAATGGAGATGTCATTGAGCCGGAGAACGGTTTGATTGCGATTGGCTCGGGTGGCCCATTCGCGCAGTCAGCAGCAATGGCCTATCTGGATGGCACTGAGCTGGATGCAGAAACCATTGTCAGAAAATCACTTGGAATCGCGTCTGACATCTGCATCTATACCAATGACAACATCATTATTGAAACTCTGGATATCTGACAAACGATAACCCGAAAAACATCTACAGGCCCTTACTATGTCCCAAATGACCCCACGTGAAATTGTTCAGGAACTGGACGAGCACATCATCAGCCAATCGGACGCCAAGCGTGCGGTTGCCATCGCATTGCGTAATCGCTGGCGCCGGATGCAGGTTGATGAAGATTTGCGTAATGAGATCACACCCAAAAACATCCTGATGATCGGTCCGACCGGTGTCGGCAAGACCGAAATCGCACGACGCCTGGCCAAACTGGCCAATGCACCTTTTATCAAGGTTGAAGCAACCAAATTCACCGAAGTGGGTTACGTCGGAAAAGATGTTGAATCCATCATCCGCGACCTCGTGGACTTCGCCATCAACATGCTGCGGGAGCAGGCTGTGGCAAAAGTGGGTGCACGTGCTGAAGATGCTGCACGTGACCGCATCCTCGATATCCTGCTTCCAAAACCCAAACCCATCGGTTTCGCAAATGAACCTGTAACTTTAGACGAAAGCATCAGTGACAGCGAGGCCTCAACACGTCAGAAAATGCTACGTAAATTGCTGGCAGGCGAACTGGATGAGCGCGAAATTGAATTCGATGTGAACTCACAGCTTGGTGTGGAAATCATGACACCACCGGGCATGGAGGAAATGGCCAGTCAGTTACAGGGTATGTTCCAGAACATGGGTGGCAGCAAACCCCAAAAACGCAAGATGAAGATCAAGGACGCCGTGCCCCTGTTGATTGAAGAAGAGTCAGCAAAGCTGATTAATGATGAAGAAATCAAGCAACAGGCCCTGGAAACAGCGCAACAAAACGGAATTGTCTTTATCGACGAACTGGATAAGGTGGCCAAGCGTTCGGAATTCGCGGGTGCTGATGTATCACGTGAAGGCGTACAACGCGACCTGCTGCCGTTGGTAGAAGGCAGCACCGTTTCTACCCGCTATGGCATGGTCAAAACCGACCATATGTTGTTTATTGCATCAGGTGCATTTCACCTCAGCAAGCCTTCGGACCTGATTCCGGAACTGCAGGGACGCCTACCGATCCGCGTCGAACTGCGAGCCCTCGATGCCGATGATTTCGTTCGTATATTGACAGAACCCAGAGCTTCTTTAACCTAACAATATACCGCCCTGATGGCAACTGAAGGCGTTGACCTGCAATTCGGAGAAGATGCCGTAAAACGTATTGCGGA
>CBDTVF010000437.1:0-2855 GCA_965363775.1 uncultured Gammaproteobacteria bacterium | reverse complement strand
ATTGAATATCCTTTGTTTCTGTTACAGGTATATTATGCACATATGTGCATAATAGCAAGGAAAAATAGTTTAGCTTTCGAAAGAAAGGGCAGGGCTGCGAAGCTTGTCTACGTAGCTATTTGAATCAAGCAGGATAATACTTTCCCATCGCCCGCATTACGTCCCGGCGACTGATCACCCCAACCAGGCGGCCGTTGTCAATTACTGGATAGCGGTGGTAGCGGCCACTGATAAACAGGTCGGCGAGTGTGAGTATGCTCTGTTCAGGACCTACCCATTGCGGGTTGTCATTCATGTACTCTTTAACAGGGCCACCGGGTTCTCCATGGTAGTCGGATTGCATTGCCACACGCATGCAGTCGCGCTCGGTGAGTACACCTACCAGGCGTCCGTGCTTGTCCAAAACGGGGGCCCCGGAAATATTTTTATCGATCAACAGGTGGGTGGCTTGCCGGATTTCCATGTCAGGAGCCAGCGTCACCGGGTTCTTCGTCATGTGATCTTTCACAAATACCGACCTTAGCATCATTCATCTCCTACAATTTTTCGTCCTGGGCACGATTCACACCGCGGCACGCCTTTTGGTTTGTTGCCACAACCACCGGACAGGGGTTTGCCATCTATGATCTGCCCCAGACCCATTGCAAGGCAGCACAGACCAACAATAATTAGTGTTCCAATAAACAGGCTCATCCAACTAGTTTCCAAAGTCATCGAATAGCACGTTTTCTTTCTCCACACCTAGATCGTGCAACAGTCTTTCCACGGCCGCTATCATCATCGGCGGTCCACACATATAGTATTCGCAGTCTTCCGGGGCAGGGTGCTCCCTGAGGTGTTGTTCAAATAACACGTCATGGATAAATCCAACCAGGCCTTCCCAGTTGTCTTCGGGAAGTGCGTCGGACAGAGCGAGGTTCCAATTGAAATTTTCGTGATTTTTTTCCAGCTCGTTGAATTCATCGACGTAAAAAGCTTCACGCAAGCTTCGCGCGCCGTACCAGAAACTGATTTTCCTGTTGCTGTCCAAGCGCTTGAGTTGGTCAAAGATATGCGATCTCATTGGAGCCATGCCGGCACCACCACCGATAAATATCATCTCAGCGTCGGTATCCTTTGCGAGGAATTCACCGTAAGGGCCTGAAATGGTCACCGGGTCACCTTGCTTCAGGTTGAAAATGTACGACGACATGATACCGGTTGGAACCTTATCGCCTTTACCTGGCGGAGGCGTGGCGATGCGCACGTTCAACATGACGATTGTATTTTCTTCGGGGTAGTTGGCCATCGAGTAAGCGCGGATGGCCGGTTCGTTGACAACTGATTTTATTTCCAGCAGACCGAACCTCTTCCAGTCTTCGAGGTAATCCTCGCCAATATCAAGTGATTTGTAATGCATTTCATGTGGTTCACATTCAATCTGGATATACCCGCCTGCCTTGAAATCCAGGGTTTCACCGGCGGGTAGTTCCAGTATCAGTTCCTTAATAAACGTCGCGACATTGTCATTGGAACGAACCGTACACTGCCACTTTTTCACACCAAATACGTCTTCTGGTACGGTTATTTCGAGGTCTTGGGTAACGGCAACCTGGCAGGCAAGCCTTACACCTTCGGTGGCCTCTCGTTTGCCAATTAGCGACGCTTCGGTAGGCAGTAGCGACCCTCCACCCTTGAGCACCTTCACCCGGCACTGGCCACAGGTTCCGCCGCCGCCGCATGCCGATGGGGCAAAAACACCCGCGTCGGCGAGTGCGCCCATGAGTCTCCCGCCCACTGGAGTCTTAATTTCCAATTCACCGTTTACCTTGATAGTGACATCGCCCTGTGGAACCAGCTTGGCCCGGACCCACAGAATCAGTGCCGTCAGTAGCAGTAAAATGCCACTGAATACAATGATGCTGAATAAAATTTCCTGCATGCCGCCGCCTAAAGATTAATTCCTGCAATACCCATGAATGCCAGGGAAATCAGGCCGGTGGTAATAAAAGTGATTCCCAGGCCTTGCAGGCCTTCCGGAATGTCGCTGTACTTCATCTTCTCGCGCAATCCCGCCAGCGCGACGATGGCAAGCGCCCATCCGAATCCGACGCCAAGACCATAGGCAACACTTTCTGTGAAATTGTAATCCCGCTGCACCATGAACAAAGAGGCACCCAGGATCGCGCAGTTAACGGTCAACAGCGGCAGGTAAATACCCAACGCGTTGTACAGGGCAGGGACAAACCGCTGTAACACAATCTCTAGTATCTGGATCATCGCTGCGATCACTGCAATCTGGCTGAGCAGTCCCAGGTAGCTGTAATTCATCTGCCCGAGACCTATCCAATCCAGCGCCCCCTGTCGCAGTATGAAGTTATAAATCAGGTTGTTGAGCGGAACACTGATCCCTTCCACCACGATCACGGCCACACCGAGACTGAGTGTGGTTTTGATCTGTTTTGAAACCGCCAGGAATGTACACATCCCCAGAAAATACGCGAGGGCAAGATTCTCCAGGAAAACAGAACGGATGAAGATGTCGAAGAGATCATTCATTAGCGTTCCTCCCGGTAGGGCAGAGGAATGGGTTCAAAATCGGGATTTTCTTTTTGCTCCGGCTTCCAGCTCCGGATACCCCAAACCAGGAAACCAATAATAAAGAATGCGCTTGGCGCCAGCAAAAACAGCGCATTTTCCTGGAACCAACCGCCTTCGTGAGCCAGTTCGAGCAGCCTGTAACCCATTAGAGTGCCATTGCCGAGTAACTCTCGAATGGTTGCCACTATAATCAGGATCAAGCTGTAACCCAGGCCATTACCCAGTGCATCCAGAACGCTGGTGCCGATACCATGTTTCATTGCGCAGGCCTCTGC
>CBDTVF010000436.1:0-2855 GCA_965363775.1 uncultured Gammaproteobacteria bacterium | reverse complement strand
CAGTGAACTAATCGTCGTATTTGGTGAAGATATAGCCGCTCTGCTCGGCCTTTGCCTGGCCCTGGCCGCAATACTTGTTGCCGCTATCACCGGTAACCCGATATACGATGCGATCGGCACAATACTGATTGGCGTTTTATTGGTAGTCATCGCGTTCTTGCTGGCGATCGAGGTAAAAGACCTGCTTATCGGCCAGGGTGTGGAACCACGCACATGCAAAATGATGAAAGATTACCTGGAAGAACGTCCGGAAATTGAGATTCTCTACAACCACCTGACCCTGCAAATGGGTCCGGAAGCCATGGTGGCCATCAAGGCGAAAATGCGCCCAACGGGATCAGAAACAGAGTTACTCAACACCATCAACCGGGTTGAACGTGAATTTCGCGAGGAATTCCCAATCGTGAAGTGGTTGTTTTTTGAACCCGATAACAGGGATGAGTAAGACTATGAGCAGTCCCAAAGTTGGTTTTGTCAGTCTTGGCTGCCCCAAGGCCCTGGTAGATTCAGAACGTATACTCACCCAGTTACGCACCGACGGGTATCAAATAGCACCCAGCTATGACGGCGCAGACGTGGTGGTGGTCAATACCTGTGGGTTTATCGACAGTGCACGCGCGGAGTCACTGTATGCGATTGGCGAGGCTTTAAATGCCAACGGCCGGGTGATTGTCACCGGATGTATGGGGGTGGATGAGAAAGAGATTCGCGAACTCCACCCCGCGGTTTTGTCGGTCAGCGGCCCACAGCAATACGAACAGGTTGTTGGTGCTGTTCATCAATACGCACCATTTGAAAAAGATCACGACCCGTTCATTGATTTGGTACCGCCGCAAGGTATCAAACTGACACCCAGACACTATGCATATTTAAAAATATCAGAGGGTTGCAATCATAAGTGCACATTTTGCATTATCCCTTCAATGCGTGGAAAACTGGATAGCAGGCCGGTGGGCCAGGTTCTTTCAGAAGCAGAAAGTCTGGTCGATTCAGGTGTAAAAGAATTACTGGTGATCTCGCAGGATACCTCTGCCTACGGTGTTGATCTTAAATACCGCCTCGGTTTCTGGGGTGGAAAACCGGTCAGAACCCGCATGACTGAACTATGCCGTGAACTGGGCAGTCTCGGCGCGTGGGTCAGGCTGCATTATGTTTATCCCTACCCACATGTCGATGAACTGATACCACTGATGGCGGAAGGGTTGATCCTGCCTTACCTCGATATTCCGCTGCAGCACGGAAGTCCCCGTATACTCAGGATGATGAAACGTCCGGCGGCAGCTGAGAATGCGCTGGTCCGTATTAAGAAGTGGCGGGAAATCTGCCCGGATATCACCTTGCGCAGTACGTTTATTGTTGGTTTCCCGGGTGAAACGGATGACGATTTTGAACAGTTGCTGGACTTCATCAACGAGGCACAACTGGACCGGGTCGGTTGTTTCCAATACTCCCCGGTGGCAGGCGCCCGTGCCAATGAACTACCCGACCATGTACCTGCGCAGGTGATGGCCGAACGGGAACAGGCTTTCATGCAGTTACAGGCTGAAATAAGCCGTAACCGTTTGCAGGCAAAAGTCGGCAGTGTGCAACAGGTGCTTGTTGATGGTGTGGATGAGGATGTCGCCATCGCCCGCAGTTTTGCGGATGCGCCCGAGATTGACGGGCAGGTATATATACACGACGGTCAGGACCTGCAAGCTGGTGATCTTGTCTTTGTGAAGATCACCGATGCCGATGAGTATGACCTCAGCGGTCATCTGTGTAACTGAGACATAAGCTCACCTGACATGCATGCAGTCAGTCAAATTGTTGAGAGAAACCTGCACCGGTCGAAACCTCGTGATTCCACCTTGTGGATTAATCCGGAGAAGGACGGTGGCTGGTTAAAGGCGAAATCAAACTGTACTTCACTCAAGTTGTTCAGCCAGGATTTTGGCGTCTATTCATTTTTGCAGCAATCCGGCGCTGATATTGAGTTTGCGGCCTTTCCACAAGCAGATGATGGGAAATACCAGTGGATCATAGTAAACCTGCCACGTCAGAAAGCCCTGTTACACATGATGTTGGAATGCGCCGCCAGTTTGCTGGCCGATGGTGGTGTTCTCTGGTTGGCGGGTGAGAACAAGGCCGGTATCAAGTCTGCTGACAAGCTTTTGAAATTGTATTTCGGTCAGGTCAGAAAACTGGATAATGCGCGTCATTGCAGCCTGTATGAAGCGGGTGTTGTTTTGAATCAACAGTCATTCAACCCCCTCAACTACCGGCAGCAATGGGCATTGAACTGCCAGGGTGCCACCATTGATGTCATATCCTACCCGGGTGTATTCGCGCACGGGCGTATCGATGCCGGCAGCGCCCTGCTCCTGGACACACTGGCCGAGATGACACTGGAGGGAGATGTACTGGACTTCGCTTGCGGAGCGGGCGTTATAGGCGCCTGTATCGCTGCCCGGTGCACGCACACATCCCTCACCCTTCTGGATACCAACGCACTGGCTCTCCGCTCATGCAGAGAAACACTCGCTGCCAACCATTTGAATGGGTCCGTATTGGCTTCTGACGGCTTGTCAGAGCTTGAGAACAGCTTTGATGTTGTTGTCAGTAATCCACCGATCCATGCGGGTGTTAAGACCGAAAGCCGTTTGAGTACCCGCTTACTGGAATCGGTACATGAGCATATCAGGCCCGGCGGCATGCTGGTCCTGGTTGCCAACGTCCATTTACCCTATGAAAAATGGTTGTCACAGAGTTTCAGACGCTGCGTGGAACTGGCCGCAAATGATAGTTACAAAGTAATCCTGGCGAAAGCATGAGTTCTCGTAGGGTGGGTAACTTGTTACCCACGGGTATAAAAC